>JAVRLI010000064.1:0-5602 GCA_031961525.1 Thermoplasmatota archaeon
TTTTTGTGGATGCACATACCTTCCTGCAAGGGAGATTGAAATGAGAGCTCTTGATGAAGGAGCTGAGGTGAGATTGAGAAGGGTGCAGGAAACAATACCTGAAGAAATATGGAAAAATTTAAAGGGTGTTCCCGAAGCTAAAGAAATGTAGAAAGATGTTCCCAATAGCAACAATTGATGATCTTGTATGGGGCGATGATATTGTTCTTGGTTCACCAACAAGATTTGGTAATATGGCCGGATAGATGAAAAATTTTCTTGATCAAACAGGATCTTTCTGGGCAAAAGTCTTCTCTATGGAAAAACGATTTCATTTTTCACAGGTGCATCGACAATACATGGTGGTCATGAAACAACAATACTCACCATGTCAACCTTTGCATTCCATCATGGTATGATAATCGTACCATTTTGTTATCCTGAGGATTACACAGGAAAAACATGATCCGGTGGTGGACCATATGGATTTAACGTATGAAAAAAGAAATTGCCAGAATAATGGGAAAAAGGATAGTTCAGGTTGCTAAAAAATTAAAGGATTAACTTTTTTCAAGCAATTTGAGTGCTATTTCCACAGCTCTTTCAAGTTGAAAATCCCTTCCCGATGAATAATCCTGTGGGGTGTTTTCCACGTAAATATCCGGTTCAGTTCCTCTGTTCTCAACACCAAATCCCACATCCTTAAACCAGAAGGCGTATTCAGGTTGTGTCACAACCGTTCCATCAATGAGCCTTCTCCTTGGATTTATTCCAATAACACCGCCCCATGTTCTTGTTCCTATAAGTGGCCCTATTTTCATAAGCTTGAATGCGTGGCTGAAAATATCCCCATCAGAACCCGATAATTCATTTGTAAGGCATACAACAGGTCCCTTTGGTGATTCTGGTGGATATTCGGTTTTCATTCCATGCCTTGGATTATCGTATCCTATGATCTTCCTGTTCAATACTTCAAGCAAAAGTGGTGAAACGTATCCTCCTGTATTAAATCTAACATCGATTATTAGCGCTTCATGCTCACTTTCTTCCAGATAATTCAAAAAGAATTCATTGTATCCCCTGTTACCCATATCAGGTATGTGAACATATCCAACTCTGTTATTGCTTATTTTATGAACGAAATCCTTATTATTCTCAACCCATTCCCTGTAAATTAGATAAGATTCATCACCAAGAAGTTTAACATTCCTTGTGATCCTTTCATTTTTTCTTAATAATGTTATTGCAACCGTTTCATTTGCCATGTTAAGAAGAACCTTACCTGGTGGGTTTGTTTCATCAAGATCAATACCGTTTATTGATAGAACAACATCCCCTTCCATGGCATCAGCACCGGACTTTGATAATGGTGAAAAGTCATCCATTCTTCCCCTGTAAATTTTCTTTATGAAATATTTTCCATTGTAATCTATCTCACCACCAAGGAATCCAATGTTTTCTTTTGGTGAATAATGGTAATCCCCAAGATATTCATATGAATGTGATGTTCCAAGTTCACCCTGCATTTCCCATATAAGATCTGAAAGCTCTGACCTTGTTGAAACTTTATTTAAAAGATTATAATATTTTTTGAAAATATCATCCCATTTTATGTTTTCATCCTTCCAGTAATTTTCCCTCATCAATGACCAGGTTTCATAAAGCATCTGGCTGAATTCAAGTGATGGATTTATTTTTAATTTAATCCTTGAAACGTCAATTATTCCTGTTTCCTTACCTGGATTTGTATTTTTCATTTCATTTTTTTCTGTGGAGCTAACAACCCTTAAAATGTTTTCACTTTTGTATAACATTTTTGTTCTATCACCGGATAAAACAAAAAACTCAGCCTTTTCAACAAACACTTCATCCTTTCTATCATTTATGTTGTAATGTCTTATTTCACCACCGACCGGTTGATCCTGTGATGATAATGTTAAATTATGGTAGAGAAAGCCATTCTTTACACCTGCAATTTTGAAATATCTTCCTTCAGGTAAGGGAACAGGTATGATCCTTTCATCAATGTTTTCAAACTCTACTTTTATTTCTTTCTGTTCTCCATCGGGTTCATAAAGAAATGGATTCTTTATTCCACTGTTAAGTGTGATTAAATAAATTTTTGAGGGTAATGGATAGGAAAGGTTGTATCTAATAATTTCATAAACTGGCGAGGAACTGTGCATAGAAATGAAATAGAGGTATCTGCCAAGGGGATCAAAAGAGGGTGAAAAGATCCATCTGTAATTCTTTTTTACATCAACGAATTCCATTGTTTTTATGTTTCTTATTCTTAATCTATTTTTATTCTTCTCCTCGGAGATCACATAGGCTATATAATTATCATCCGGTGAAATATCAAGGTATTCTATTTCCTCACTTTTAGTTCTGTCAACAAATTTCAATTCAGACTTTTCAAGATCAACGAGATAGAGTTCCTGTCTCATTGTGGATATGAATGCAATCCTCCCTGAATTTGATACCCAGAGATGCTGTATTGGCCCGACATCAGTATCTATAATCTTCTCAATTCCATTCTCACCAAATATAATGATCTTTTCCCTTCCATTTTCAACAAGAACGGATATGTTTTTATTATCCTTCGTGAATTGAACAAGCCTGTTCCTTATTCTATCGTTAACAAAAACAGGTCCTTCCCAGTTTTTCATCCTTGCTACCTTTCCCCTTATACAGAGTGCAATTTCCTCACCATTCTCGTTAAGGGCAATTCCATCAAGATAATTAAGAGGATTTTCAATCATCCTTTCCTGCAAATGCTTTTTTGAACCATAAATGTTAAGGGATAACTTTTTCAATTTCCCATCGTAAATGTATATATCCCCAGCCATCTGAAATACAATTCTTTTCCCATCAGTGGATGCAAACCTTGCGTAATAATCAATGTTATCTGTGTGAACCATCAAATCATTTCCATCAAGATCGCATGAATATATTCTTCCAATCCCTTCATGATCTGATATGAAAAATATTCTACCATTCAAGAGCATTGGTGATGCAAGATTACCATTAAGATTCTCCAGAATTCTTTTAAAAGTTTTTCCTCCATCCTTTGAAACCCATATCTGGCCGATGGTACCTCCCCTGTACCTTTTCCATCTTGCTGGATCAGCAGTGTTTCTTCCAAGAACAATTATATTATTTTCAATGTAAATGTCATTTGCCGGGCCAAATGGAAGTTTTTCAGGCATACCTCCTTCAGGAGCAATGTAAAAAATTTCATTCCATGCATTCTTTGGACTTTTATGACTCGATGAAAAGTAAATTTTACCGTTGAAAAATCCCAGTACTTTCAAATTTCTGCTACCCAAATATGTTAGCCTTTTTATATTTCCACCTTGTGATGGAATAACATAAAGATCGGATTTTATTGCATTTCTTTCATCACCATGATTTCTATAGAGAGCAAATGCAATCAGGGATCCATCCTCAGATATTTTAGGGTATTTTACAACACCAATACCATCAGTGAGCCTTCTCAGATTCTCATCATAGATCCATAGATCATCCTCAGTTACAAAGGCTATTTTATTATCCCTTATAGAAGGATACATCAAATAATGATCCATGAAAAATTAAATAAAAAAGAAATGAATAAATTTTTTGTTTTTATTTTCTTTCCTCTATTCTTACAAATTTTCTATCACCAGGACCTCTGTAAACAGCCCTTGGTCTGATAAGCCTATGCTGTTCCTCAACGTATTCAATGAAATGTGCCTGCCAGCCTGTTATCCTTGAAAGTGCAAACAATGCTGTGTAAATGTTATTCCTTAAAGGAAATCCAATTGACATGTAGACAATACCAGAAAAATAATCCGTATTGGGATATATTCCTTTTATACCGAAGTTTTTGATTCCAAGATCCTCGAGCTTTGTGGCAATCTGGTAGTATTTCTTTGCCTCTTCGTTCCTCACTACGAGCTTTTCAGCAATTCTTTTGAAAATCTTTGCCCTTGGATCGTATGCTTTGTATACTCTATGACCGAAACCCATAAGCCTCCTTTTTCCCGTTAATATGTTTTCATTGAACCATTTTTCAACGTTTTCAACGGATCCTATTTCAGCAAACTGCGCAATTGCAGCCTCCGCCGCACCACCGTGCAATGGACCCTTCAATGCAGCAAGGGCAGCACTAACACCTGAATATATATCGGATAGTGTTGAAACCGCAACCAGGCCTGCTGTTGTTGATGCAGGAACTTCATGATCTGTGTAAAGTATTAAGGCTGTGTTCATTGCATCAATCTCATCCTTTGTAACATCCCTTCCAAACGTTGCCCTTAAAAATGTTTCAGCCTCAGTGGAATATGGTTTTACTTTTACTGGATCCATGCCCATTATATGCCTGTAAACGTTAGCTGTTATGGCAACCATTCTACCAATCTGTACTGCAGCAACATCCCTGTTTGTTTCCTTGTTCCACTTGAAGTTTGTTTCCTTTGCTGCCAGAGATGCAAATGCTGTCATCTGCATGGCGACGGCATCAGATTCCCTTGGTAATTTTCTTATAATGTCTATAACAAAATCCGGAACATTATATCCCTCTTCTATTTTTTTTCTGAAATTCTTTAACTGTTCCAGGGTTGGAAGTTCTCCATAAAGAAAGAGATACTGTATTTCCTCCACAAGCGCATTATTGTTAACGATATCTTCTATGGAGTATCCTCCATATTTCAGTATACCCTTTTCTCCATCTATTGTTGTTAATCTTGTCCACTTTATGTTAACATCTTCAAGCCCTTTACTGATTTCTTCACCCTCAGGCATTTTAAACACCTCAATAACTTATCAAAAATTTATTATTTAAACATTTTACACTTTAAGTTAATGTTCAATTTCGTTAATTTTTGAAGATTAAAAGAATTTATATATTCGTTCAAATTATGAATTTGGATGGGGAGCTTCTGAAAGAGGCTGAGAGGATTCCTTCATGAGGAATCGACCCATTGAACCTGATCCGGGTAATACCGGCGGAGGGATGAATTATGAAAATAAAAAAATTGATAAGAAAAACGGAATACCAGATTGGACTTTTAATTTCATCCTCTATGGGTATGTTTGTCTGGGGTATTATTGCGGCAATAGCTCCACTGACCACATCCTGGCCATTCATTGAAACATTGCCAAAGATTTACGAAAGTGTCTTTCTTCTTTTACCAACATTCTTTATGATGATTGGTAATTTAATTTTTGGCATTCTTTCAGATTACATGGGCAGGAAGAAAATTTATCTTACAACAATTTTTCTTTATGCTGCAGGCTTTTTTACAATATTTTTTGCAAATAATGTATACATTTTAGTTCTTGGTATTGCACTGAGTGAATTGGGTGTTGGGGGTGAAGAGGTTGCAACCCTATCATTAATATCTGAAGATATACCTATTGAGGAAAGAGGAAAGTATCTTGTTTTTGTTCCAAACTGGAATAATATTGGTAGTACTGTAATTGCCTTCATATTCCTTTATTTTTATTCTTCATCAATATATATTCAAAAATTATATTTTGTTGGAATAGCACTTTTTGCAATTCTCATCGCTGTCATTACAAGATACAGGGTTCCAGAATCATTCAGATGGCTTAGGGATGTTGGTAAAAATAAAGAAGC
>JAVRLI010000065.1:0-5662 GCA_031961525.1 Thermoplasmatota archaeon
CTGTGCCTCCATAACGCTCATGTTAGGATCTCCTACAATCCTCACCAGTGCACCCTTTGCCTGGTGTATATCTGCCTCAATTAAAGGTGAATTTATTGCATCATTAACAGCTTCCTGAACCCTGTCTGTTGATCCTTCAGATTCGCCTATACCAATCATTGCAACTCCACCGTTTGCCATTATGGTTTTTATATCAGCATAGTCAATGTTCACTAGACCAGGCTTTGTTATTATTTCCGTAAGACCCTTCAATGCCTCCATTAAAACCTCATCGGCAACCTTGAACGCCTGATCCAATGGTAGCCTTGGAACAATTTCAAGCAATTTATCGTTTGGTATAACAATTGTTGTATCACAGAATCTTCTTAATCTATCCAGTCCGTATAAAGCCTGCTCCATTCTTACTTTACCTTCAGCTGAGAATGGTAATGTTACTATGCCAATGACAAGCGTACCTGGATTCACTTCCTTTGCAACCTGTGCCACATATGGTGCTGAACCTGTTCCAGTTCCACCCCCCATACCAGCTGTCACAAAAACTATATCGGATCTCTGCAGAATATTCCTGAGCTCTTCATCGGATTCCTTTGCAGCCTCTTCACCTATTCTTGGATCTGCACCCGCACCAAGACCCCTTGTAAGTCTTTTTCCAAGCAATACTTTTCTGTTTGCCTTAACATGTAAGAGATGGGGTGCATCGGTGTTTGCGGCAATTAATGTTGCACCATATATACCGGAATCGCTAAGCCTGTTTATTGTGTTAGATCCTCCACCACCGCATCCAACTATCTTTATACTTACCTTTAACTGTTCAACAAGTTTGCGTAGTTCCTCATCTTCAGGTGATACTATTTCCTGTGCCTGCTGTGGTTGCTGCTGCTGTGGCTGGCTTACTGTCAGATCTTCTGGATCCTCTCCCAGTGCATTTTTGATTAAACTTTTCATACATTTCTACCTCCAAGTCATATTTTTGTCAGACAAGACATCAAAAAGGATGTATATAAACATTTCTATCATTTTAACCATGGATAACAAAGATTATATTTCAATTAAAAATTAGCATATACATTGGTGAAAGAATGATAGACATAAACATTGTAAGGAATAACCCTGAGATTGTGCGTGAAAGCCAGAGGAAAAGGAACCTTGATCCAGGAATTGTTGATAAAATACTTGAGCTTGACAGGATATGGAGGGAAAATCTGCAAACACTTGAAAAGCTAAGGAACCTTAAGAACAAAAAGGTTGATGAAATTTCAAGATTAATGAGGGAAAAGGGGAATGTTGAAAAACTTAAGGAAGAGGTAACAAAATTAAATGAGGATATTGAAAGAATTGAAAAGGTTGTTGAAGATGTTAAAAGTAAAAGGGATAATCTTCTCTGGAACACACCAAACATAGTTGATGATGAAGTACCGTATGGAAAGGATGAGAACGATAATGTGCCTTTCAGATTCTGGGGAAGGGCCAAAGTATTTAAAGAAGACCTTGACGATTTCCTGAAGGCATCAAAAAATTCAATGGTGTACGAAATAATCCAAAAAAGGCCCCTGAGCCACACGGATATACTTGAAAAATTCGATCTTGGTGATACATTAAGGGCAGGAAAGGTGGCAGGTTCAAGGTTCTATTATTTGAAGAACGATCTTGTTCTCCTTGAACTTTCACTTGAAATGTTTGCTCTTGAACATCTCATTTCAAAGGGATTTGTTCCCATGGAAACTCCATTTATGCTTACAAGAAGGGCGATGGAAGGTGCAACGGATCTTTCAACCTTCCAGGACACAATTTACAAGATTGAGAATGATGATCTTTACCTTATAGCCACATCAGAGCATTCACTTGCTGCATACCATATGGATGAAATAATTGATGAAAGGGATCTGCCAAAGAAATATGCGGGTATTTCACCATGCTTCAGGAGAGAAGCTGGAGCGCATGGAAAAGATACAAAGGGCATATTCAGGGTTCATCAGTTCAACAAAATAGAACAGTTCATTTATTGTAAACCTGAGGAATCAAAACATTTCCTGGAGGAAATACTTAAAAATGCTGAGGAATTATTTCAAATGCTTGAAATACCGTACAGGGTAATAAAGATTTGCAGCGGTGATCTTGGCAATGTTGCATCAATAAAGTACGATATTGAGGCATGGATGCCTGCCCAGGGTAAGTTCAGAGAGGTTGTGAGTGCAAGTAATGTTAAGGATTATCAGGCAAGGAGGTTGAACATAAGGGTAAGGGGGAAGGATGGAAACTATTATCCACATACATTGAACAGTACAGCCATAGCAACAACAAGGGCAATAGTTGCAATAATTGAAAATTTCCAGAATGAGGAGGGAATTATCATACCTAAGGCACTGAGAAAATACATGAATAAGGATATTATTGAGTTCAGGAAAAAAGTTTAATATTTTTTATTTTTTTATAATCATGGTTCCGGGCAAAGGAAGCAGTATGGAAAATGAAATACTGTGACACCCGGAACCTATAGGGATGATCTGGGCCACAGGCTGAGACCGATGCGTCCCATCGGACAATGATTACCTGTCCAGCAGATCATCCCATATGCCCTGGCAAATGGGTCAGACGATTTGAATGAATGATAATCGTTGTTTTTGCCAGGGCATAAAAACTGTACCAAAATGTTTATATTTCATTATTAAAATATTCTTTTATGAAAAAATATTTTGTTTTATTTGCAACCTTTATTTTCCTGATTTCATTTATTGGAATCAATGCAGATTCCACACCATACACAGGTGATGAACCCTATCCAACGTACATTCTTTTTTATTTACACAACTCAACAACAGGCATAAATGTTGGATCAGTCAAGTATATTAATGTTTTAACGACAGAAAATGATCTATTACAACAATGGAAAAATACGGGAAGTGCAATTTTCGGAGTGCATTACGATTCGGTTTCATTTGTGATAGCACCACAGTTTTCATCTGATGTTATAATAAATGGAACAATCTATGCAAACATCTATATGAACCAGACGGGATCTTCTCCAACAGGTGGATCCACAAGTGTGATTGTTTACTCCGTTTCACCACAGGGATCATTAACGTTCCTTGGATCATCATCAAATCCAAACTCATTGATTCCTGTTGGTTCAAAACCAGGAGGAACACCAGTTAAATTAACAGGTCCAACAATAAATGTATCACTGCCAAGGGGATATTCATTGATGGTTAACATAAGCATAAGCGGAACTTCATCTGAAAACTATGGCATATGGTGGGGATTGGTTGAGAACACGTATTATCAGAGTACTGTTTCAATACCATTTGGAAAGTACCTTAAGATTGAAAATATTTGGATAAAGAACAGTTACGGCAAAAATTCAACTATTCTCCCTGAGAATGTTGCAAACAAAACAATCCAAATATTTGCCAATGTTTCCGATCCCCTTGGTACATACGATTTCCTTTCCTATCCTGTGGAAATTAAAATATCAAACCATACAGGATCTTTGATCTTTAAAGAGAATATGAAAATTTTATCCCAGCCTTATCCCTGGGATTTCAGTGCAGTATATTACACATATTTCAATTATTCTTCACTTCCACCAGGGGAATATTACATAACTGTGAATGCAACTGATAACACGTACCACAACCTCTATGGATCATATACATCATCTTTCTATGGCAGAAATGCATTTTTGAACATGACATTTAATGTTGGTTCACCTCCAGTAAAAATTTATGTAAAAGTGGTTGATGAAAGGAATCAATATGTTTCAGATTCTCTTGTAAATATTTTTTCATCAAATTCACTTATTGCCTCAAATGTTACAAATTCATCCGGAATTGCTTCATTCTTGTTACCTGCAAATTCATCATATAACTTTAAAATTTACTGGGAAAACGTTAGCGTTGGATCTTTCACAAAATTTGTAAATAAAACCGCTCTTTTCATTTTCAATGTTTCCATAATTTATCCCACCCTATTCTTTGTAACATCAAGCGGTATACCTGTACCCTACCCTCTTGTGAGCATAGTAACACCAAATGGTTCTTTAATGCCTTTGAAAGTAGCGGATAAGAATGGTTCCCTATACCTATCCAGGGTTCCGGCCGGTGTTTACACATTCACCGTTATTTATGATGATTCGGAGATCATTTCCGCACAGAAAGTTTTGATAATGAAGGATACTGTTGTTATTAATGTAACCAATGTTTACCCTGTTTACATAAAGACTTTAACAAATTCAGGATCAAACCTGAAGGATGTATTTGTTGAAATTTCCAATTCCTCAACAGGTGCACAGGTTGGTGCAGGTATAACGGACAAGAATGGATCCATTGTATTCCTTCTTCCCAGAGGTAACTATACCATAAATTCATATTTTGTCTCAAATTACTATTTAACACCAATAAAACAAAATATTTCAAGGGAAATAACAGTAAATAATACAAAAAATATTACAATTACATTTTCAAGTGTTTACCCTCCAATCTATGATACATATCTCTTTTTCTTTTTAATAACAATTGTAATACTGATAGCAATATTCACATTCCTTCTCCTGAAAAGAAAATAAATTCTTTTTCTTTTTTATCGAAATCTTTAATAGAGAACTTCTAATATTCTTTTATGGGAGTGTTTTGCATGAACAGGTGTATAATCTGTGGAGCACCCATAAAGAACAATCTTGGTTTGTACTGTTCAGATTGTTTGTACGAATTAAAAAGGGTTCGTCTTGCGGATGAGGAATCCCTGCAGGATTACATTGAAAGGATGCGTGAGAAAAAAATAGAGCGTGTTTATGGTGAGAATTTAACAAGCCTTGAGAGGTGGTTAAAGGATGAGGATTGATGAAATATACGTGAAGGATGTTATGAGCACAAGCCCTGTTGTGGCATACGAGGATGAAATGCTTTCAACAGTTCTGAGCAGAATGAAGGAAAAGGAGATACATGAGGTACCTGTTGTTGACCATAAAAACAAACTTCTCGGTTATTTCGATTTTGAAAATTTGATGAGGAGAAAGAATGTTCCCATGACTTCAAAGATTTCAACACTGATGATAAAACCACCAAGGGTTGATGAGAACACAAAGCTTCTTGATGCTGTAAAAACAATGGTTCAGAGCGGTTTAAGATCCATACCTGTTGTTGATAACAACGATTTCCTTAAGGGACTTGTTTCAAGGACTGATGTTACAAAGGCGCTTCTTAACGTTCCGCAGTATTCAGGCATACCCATAGAGGAAATAATGATAAGGGATCCTGTAACTGTCAACGTTAACGATGACATTAACGTTGCAATACAGAAAATGAGGAATTTAGGGGAATTGACGATACCTGTTGTTGATGAACACAACCATCTTGTTGGAATGGTTCACATAAGGGATCTTACAAACGCTGTCTGGAGGGTAAAGGAAAGACAAACTGTTGGGGAAATAAAGGGTCAAAAGGAGAAGAAGGTGCTTTTTGTTAAGGAATTTTTGAATCCACCGGTTTTTGTAAGAAAGGATTCAAAGCTGAAGGATGTAATAGATACAATGCTTAAAATGAAATCATACATATGTGCAATAGTTGATGAGGAAAACAGAATTGTTGGTATCATAACACAGAAGGACATTGTTGAATTGATTGCAAGAAAGGAAGAGAGCGAGGGTGTATTTGTTCAGATAACAGGT
>JAVRLI010000066.1:0-5451 GCA_031961525.1 Thermoplasmatota archaeon
AGGAAGGCAATTGTTAACAATGGTGAAAACGTTAAGAAGGTGCAGGAAAAGCTTGGTAAAAAAATAATAATTGTGGAGTATAGCCCGGACATAAAAAGGTTTGTTTACAATCTTTTTTACAGGTTCGGCGTAAAGGAAATTGAAATCAATGAAAATGAAGGATCATACAATATTGGTGTGAAGGTGGATCCAGCACAGAAGGCGAGGGCCATAGGAAAGGAGGGAAGAAACCTAAGATTGACAAAGGAAATTTTAAAAAGACACTTTAACGTTTCAAATCTTGTTGTTAAGTAATTTTAATGCATCATTTATTATAATGTTATGGTCGAATGCAAGAACAGGAATATTATCGATAGAAAAGAATTTTAGATCCATTGCATCATCTCCTGCTTTAGCCTTCCCATCAACAATTTTCATTATATAGGCGATTGATATTGTATGACCCCTGGGATCCCTATTCGGTGAAGAATAAACTCCAACAATTCTATCAACCTTTGAAACAAAACCTGTTTCCTCAAGAATTTCCCTCTCAACAGAATGCTCAACAGTTTCACCGTACTCAACAAATCCTCCTGGTAAAGCGTACATTCCAGCAAAGGGTTCATTTTTCCTTTTTATGAGAAGTATTTTTTTATCTTTTATTATTATACCATCAACCGCAAGGGATGGTACCCTGTATGGTCTTTTTATGTAATAGTTGAAAAGATCAATATATTTTTCATATTCGTTCAAAAGGTATGAACCATATTCTGTTAAATTCGCATTTCCCTTTAATTTTCCACCCCTTTTTGTTTCAACAATCTTTTTACTATGCAATTTTTCAAAGTTTTTTATTTTTCCCCAGGCATACCTGTATGACATGTTCAATTCCCTTACAGCATCCATCAGATTCCCTTGCTTTTTTATTTTACTTAAAAGTTCATAAAGTCCCTCTCCAAAAAGATATTTACCATCATCACTTTCAAACCATATTTTGAATTTAACGTTCATGATTGTTCATGGTATAAATAACCTATTAATTTTTTGGATGGAAAAAAATTTGAATCTCCTTTTCATTTGACCTAATATGGAAACAAAGAAACTTTACCTGGATGATCCATACCTGAAGAATTTTGAGGCCAATGTAATATATGCAAAGGATAATGAAATTGTTCTTGATAGAACTGCATTCTATCCTGAGGGTGGAGGACAGCCCCATGATACGGGGAAAATAATAAACGAAAATGAATTCAGTGTTATTGAGGTAAAAAAGGAGAATGAATATGTTATTCATAAGTTAGACAGGAACTTTACAGGATCCCTGAAAGTTAAGGGTGAAATTGATTGGGGAAGGAGATATGCACATATGAGGCATCATACGGCAATACATATAATGAGCGGTGTATTATACAAAAAATACAATGCAAGGATAACAGGATCACAGATATATACGGACAAGGCAAGGATGGATGTTAACTATGAACTTAAAAAAGAGGATCTACCAATCCTTGAGAAGGAGGCAAATGAAATAGTTGAAATGAATCTGAATGTTAATATAAAATACATAAATAGAAATGAAATGAAACAGGATCTTGTTAGGGTAAGGGAGGATCTTCTTCCGGATGTTGATATAATTAGGGTTATTGAGATTGAGGGCTTTGATATGCAGGCCGATGGTGGCACTCATGTTAGAAAAACAGGTGAGGTTGGAAAGATAGTGATTTCAAAGTTTGAAAACAAGGGTAAAAACAACAAGAGGATCTATCTGAACCTGTTGTGAAAGAAACCCTTCTTTTCCGGTTCATTTTCAAATTCCATTAATAATTCGCGTTGTCTCTGCGTTAAATGTTTGGGTATTGTAACATTTATTTTAACGTAAAGATCACCGTATCCATGGGAATTCAACCTTGGCATACCCTTCCCTTTGTACTTTAACACCTCACCTGGCTGTGTTCCTGGCTGTATCCTTACGTTCAAATTTTCACCAGAAATTGTTTCAATGGAAAATTCTCCACCAAGTGCTGCCTTTGTGAATGGAATGTTTAATTCTGTTATTAGATCATCACCATCTCTTTTAAATAAGGGATGGGGTTTGATTCTTACAATAACAATAAGATCTCCCTCATTTTTACCATTACCCATTCCCCTTACTCTAAGTTTTGTTCCATTCTCCACACCCTTGGGTATTGTTACCCTTATTTTTTCCTGAACAGTTATGATGCCTTTACCCTTGCACCTGGGGCATTTTTCCTCTATGATGTATCCCTTTCCCCTGCAGGTTGGACAGGGATGAACTGATACATACTGCATAAAGCCCATGTTTTTTACATCCCTTACCTGACCTGTTCCGTTGCATGTTGGGCACTTTTTTGTTTTACCATTTTTTGCTCCTGTACCGTTACAATCAGGACATGTTATTTCCCTTTCATAGGTTATTGTTTTTTCGGTGCCAAAGTATGCATCCCTGAGATCAATGTCCACATAGGTCTGAATGTTTTTGCTTTCTTCAAATACTGTTCCGAAACCGAAATCTCTGAAAAATTGGTTGAATAGATCACTTATATCATCAAAGTGTGTAAAATTATTCCAGTCAAAACCCTGTGGCCCGAATTTTACACCCTCGGCACCATACTGATCATATATTCTCCTTTTCTCATCATCCATTAAAACTTCATATGCCTCGCTGATTTCCTTGAATTTTTCTTCATACTCCTTTCTGTTTTCAGGATGTAAATCCGGATGGTATTTTTTTGCCAGTTCCCTGTAGGCACGCTTTATTTCTTCCTTCGTTGCGTTTCTGTCAACACCAAGTATCTTGTAATAATCCTTTTCCATTTTTTACTCCTTTTTTCCTTCGGTATCAACGTAATCCTGTTTCTTCTGGGAAGATGTTTGATACATGGATGCTCCCAGTCTCTGAACAACATCCTCAACTTCCTTCATTTTTGTCCTTATTTTATCAATATCCTTTGCCTGAATAGCATCCCTCAGTTCCTTTATTTTCTCCTGTGCCTCCTTTACTTTTTCCTCACCCAGTTTTTCCCTGTATTCGTTGATGAATTTCTCAGATGTGTATGCCAGTGTTTCTGCATTGTTTATTGTTTCAATTTCCTCCTTCTTTTTCCTGTCCTGTTCAGCAAACTGCTCAGCTTCCTTTTTCATTCTTTCTATTTCTTCCTTTGTCAGTTTGTTTGTTGATGTTATTGTAATGCTGTTTTGCTTTCCTGTTGCAAGATCCCTGGCTGTTACGTTCAGTATACCGTTCGCATCAATGTCAAATGTTACCTCTATCTGCGGTACACCTCTTGGAGCTGGTGGAATACCTTCAAGGTTGAACATGCCAAGTGAAACGTTATCCTTCGCAAGAGGCCTTTCACCCTGAACAATATGTATTGTAACAACGGTCTGGAAGTCTGCTGCTGTTGTGAATATCTGTGATTTTCTCGTTGGTATTGTTGTATTTGCAGGAATTATCGGTGTTGCAATACCACCCAGTGTTTCAACACTAAGGGTCAATGGGGTCACATCAAGGAGAACAATATCCTTTATTTCACCTGCAAGAACTGCACCTTCTATCGCTGCACCAATTGCAACGCATTCCATTGGATCCACCCCCCTCTCTATCTTCTTTCCCAGAAAATTTTCAACAAATCTCTGAACGATAGGCATTCTTGTAGGTCCGCCAACAAGTATTACCCTGTCTATGTCCTCCTTTGTTAACTTGGCCGCCTCAAGTGCCCTTTTAATTGATTCACCTGTCCTTTCAACTATGGGTGTCACAAGTTCCTCAAGCTTTGCCCTCGTAATTGTCATAACCAGATGCTTTGGTCCCTCTGCTGTTGATGTAATGTATGGTAGATTTATCTCAGTCTGAAGCGCTGTTGATAATTCAATCTTTGCCCTCTCAGCAGCATCCTTCAATCTTATGTAAGCATTTTTATCCTTTCTTAGATCAATTCCCTCCTTCTTCATGAACTCATCGGCTATGTAATCTATAAGTGCATTGTCCATGTCCGTTCCGCCCAGCTGTGTATCACCAGATGTTGAAAGCACTTCAAAAACACCGTTACCGAACTCCATTATTGTTACATCCAGTGTTCCACCACCAAAATCGTAAACAAGTATTTTCTGTTCCTTTTCCGATTTGTCAATTCCATATGCAAGAGCTGCCGCTGTTGGTTCATTTATTATCCTTACAACCTCAAGCCCTGCTATTGTGCCCGCATCCTTTGTTGCCTGTCTCTGGTTATCATTGAAGTAGGCTGGAACAGTGATAACAGCCTTTGTAATCTTTTCACCCAGGAATGCTTCAGCATCCCTCTTTATTTTCTGAAGAATAAATGCTGAGATTTGCTGTGGAGTGTATTCCTTTCCGAAAATTTTGTATTTGTAATCCGTACCCATTTTTCTTTTTGCAGCATACACTGTTCCCTCAGGATTAAGGAGTGCCTGTCTCCTTGCAGGTTCTCCAACAAGTAACTGGCCATCCTTTGTGAATGCAACGTAACTTGGAAATGCTTTTCCTCCAAGCGTTGTTCCTTCAGCGCTTGGTATCACAACCGGTTTACCAGATATTACAACAGCCGCAGCGGAATTGCTTGTTCCAAGATCAATACCAATTATTTTTTCCATTTCAATCACCTCTTCCTTAACACCTTTACCTTTGATGGTCTTATTACCTTTCCATTGAGCGTGTAACCTTTTTTGAACTCTTCCACCACAATTCCATCATCATTATTAACTGTTTCCTCTATCATTATCGCCTCATGGTAATATGGATCAAATTTCTTTCCAACCGATTCAATTGTTCTCAAACCATTTTTTTCAAGGGTTGAAAGGAAATGGTCATAAACAAGCTTAAATGAAATATATATATCTGAATTTTTATTTTTGAGATCATTGAGCAACATTTCCATATTTTCAAGATCCTCAATAAGATCAAGTATTATTTTTTCTGAAGCCACCCTGGCAAAATTCTCCCTCTCCCTCTCCATACTCTTCTGGAAATTTTCAAAGTCTGCCTGCATTCTTAATATTCTGTCCCAGTATTCTTTATTTTTCGTTTCAAGATCCTTTATTTTTTCCTCCATTAACTTTTTTTCTCTATCATACTGTTCCTTAAGTTTATCGTACATTTCCTGTAGTTCCTTCTTTGTAATGTTTTTTGCCATGTTTATACACCTTTTTCGCGTATTTTATCTCTTCTATATAAGTGTTTCTAAAATGAAAATTTCATAAATGTAAAGTTTTTATTGAATCATTTTTTAATCCTATCCATGGTAAAAAATTACCGGGGTAAAATTCCTAGAAGAAATGGCTGGTACATAAAATACAACGATACAATTGAAAACTTAAGTTTCTACCTTGAAATGTTATCAATAAAAAATAAAAATTACGTTTTGGAAAATGGTCCCATTGTTCGCATTATGGATAAAAACATTGAAATTTGTGCGATAATTTCAGAAGGGATTT
>JAVRLI010000067.1:0-5480 GCA_031961525.1 Thermoplasmatota archaeon
TCTATCTTGTTCAAGAGGCATTAATGAAGATTTACTATTACTTTATTTTAAGAAAGAACACAGTGGTGAACTAAAGATGATAAATCTAATAGTTAGTTAACACACTTAAAAAATTGATAAAATTTTTGACTAATAGATTAATTTATAGTTTATTTTCTGCATTCTAAGGAAATTCTCAAGTTCTCTTATGTTCCTTTCACCAAATGTCTGGACAGATATAGTTACACGTGCCATTCCAGCAGGTATATCACTTTCAACCCTATCAACATGAATATCAAGTACGTTAGCCTGTCTCTCCGATAGAAAATTCAGTATCTGTCTCAAGGATCCAGGTTTATCCGGTATAACAAGAGAAACCTTGATTATCAGTTTTTCATCCATCAAACCCTTCTGTATGATCTGTGTGAGTAAATTATAATCAACATTTCCACCACTTATCACCGCACATACCCTTTTATTTTTCATTTCAATTTTTCTTGATAAAATTGCTGCAAGTGAAACAGCTCCTGCTGGCTCAGCAACAATCTTGTTCCTTGTAAGAAGCATATACATGGCATTGGCGATCTCCTCATCTGTAACGGTGATAAGATCATCCACATATACCTTTACCATTTCAAAGGTAAGAGGACCTGGTGTTTTTACCGCAATACCATCAGCAATTGTGTTTAAATTCACAAGGGGAACAATTTCACCCTTTTCAACGGATTTTTTCATGGACTGGGCCCCTTCAGCTTCCACACCTATTATTTTTATATCACTCTTAAGCGATTTCAATGCAAATGCTATTCCTGATATTAGACCCCCACCACCAATGGGAACAACAACAGCATCTATATCCTTTATCTGTTCATACATTTCAAGACCTATTGTTGCCTGACCAGCTATTATGTAAGGATCGTTGAACGGATGAACAAAAACCATTCTGTTCGAATTTGTGAATTCTATTGCCTTCTTGAATGCATCATCATATGTTTCACCGTAAAGCCTCACCTCAGCACCATATGCCTCAGTTGCAACAACCTTTGATGGCGGTGTGAAAATTGGCATAAATATTGTTGCCTTTGTACCTAGCAGTTTTGCAGCATATGCAACACCCTGTGCATGGTTTCCTGCACTTGAGGCAACAACACCTCTCTTTTTTTCCTCTTCACTTAAATGGTAAATTTTGTTGTATGCACCTCTAATTTTAAAAGATCCTGTTGTCTGGAGGTTCTCAAGCTTCAGATAAACATCATTCCCTGAAATATCAGAAAATGTTTTTGAGTGTTCAACAGGTGTCTTTTTTACAACACCGCTCAATATTTTTTCCGCTTCCCTTACTTCATCCATACCAATGATGAACTGATCTCCTGTCATGGTAATAGGATAAAAAATACAAATTAATTGTTTTTTCTATTTTTTTATTTAATTATCCGAAATTTTTATTATTGGAAAAATTATTCCTAACGCATGGGTTTTTGGGGTATTAATAAAGAATCATGGTTACAGGTAATAGCTGCATGGATAGGCTGGCTTATGGATGGTTACACAACAATAGCATATGCACTTCTTGCAATGACAATAGCTCCAATATTTTTTCCAAACACGAACAGGTTAATAAGTCTCATAGTGCTATATGGTGGTTTTGCTGCTGAAGCTCTCGCAAGACCTATTGGATCCATTGTCCTTGGCAATTTTCTCGGTGATAGAATGGGCAGAAAAGCAATGCTTACAACAACAATACTTGGATTCTCCATTTTTGCAGGTCTTAAGGGTCTTTTACCAACATATGACCAGATTGGTGTTGCAGCACCCATTTTTCTTTACATTGTTCTGTTCATTGAAGGCATGTTTGCTGGTGCTGAATATGGTGGTGGCACGGCCCTTTCAATGGAGAGCATACCACCCGAAAAAAGAGGACCGATTGGAGCCTTTGTCCAGAGCGGTTTTGGTACCGGATATTTCATTATAGCTTTCGTTACCGCTGGCCTTTCTTCTTACCTTGGTCCTTCAAACTTTTCCGCCTATGGCTGGAGAATTATTTTCCTCACAACATTTATTCCAGGAATAATCACATTGATCATCAGGATCATTGCGGAGGAGACAAAGGTTTTCAGGGAAATGAAGGAAAGAAACGAAATTGCTAAAATACCTGTTATTAATCTTATTAGGGAAGGTGGAATGGAATTACTTTTTGCACTTTTAATAACATCTGGACTTTTGTTCATAAATACTGCAACATTTTCATTTTATCCTGCACTTTTCCAACAGATACATAAAGAAATAAGTGTAACAAACATGGATGTTTATGTGGGAATAATAAATCTCATTTCTCTCTTTGGTGTATGGCTGGGTGGTGTATTTGCCTTGTTCCTGGTTGAAAGAAAGAAAACTCTTCTCCTATATTCATTAATCTTTGTAGCAATAACATTTCCTGTTGCATACTTTGCCTTCAATTATGATCCATTAATAACATTCATAATGTTCAGCATACAGGCATTCTTCGAGGCAATGATCTTTTCAGTTCTACCAGCATTTCTTTCCGAAACATTCAGTAAAAAGTTCAGAACAACAGGTGTTGGATTTGCTTACAATGGAGGTGCAATATTCGGTGGTTTCGCTATCACCATAATACTTGGAACAATATACCTCTTTAGACTTACACTTTTCAATTCATGGGTGATATGGCTTTTCATTGCAGAAACAATTATGATTCTGGGAATAATATTTTCAAAGGAAACTTACAGGAAGGGCGAGGAAGATAAAATAGAATTATAGAAACTTTGGACCATCTTCATAAATTTTTGAAACAATTATTTTTTCCGTATACTCTTCTGCTATTTTTAAGATTTTTTCAATGTCCTTTTTTTTAACAACAGAATGAACTGCCATGCCAATCATATTCTGTGTTGCACCAATTGCACCATTATTTTTTAATTCATCGGATATCTTTAGCATTTCAGGATTTCCTATACCGCTCTTTTCTGCAAATTCCCTTGAATACCTGAGCAGGGATTCAACTGTTGGCTTCCTTTTTATTTTCATCAATGCGGAATGGCCATATTTATTCACCAGTTCAACCATTTCCTCAGATTTCAACACTTTTTCCTTGCTAATGGGGCCAAAATATAGAGCAAGAACATAAAGATCATTTTCAAATAGAATTCTATCCACCTCACCATAACCAGGTGCACCGGGTTTTGTTATGAGAACACATCCTCCAGATATAAAGCCCTCTGCAGTTCCAAGACCGGTTAGGGCAAGAACATCAGCAACATGTGCTATTCTTATACCTTCCATCAGTGAGAATGGTTTATTCAATAAATGTGAAAGTGATAATGCAATACCCAAGGCACCAGATGCACTTGTCCCAAAACCTGAACCAACGGGAACATCTATTTCATGCAAAACCTTCACGTAAATATCATCTACCTTTAACTTTTTAAGTGTTAGTTCTACAGCTATTCTTGATGTTTTTGCATCCTCAATCTTACCATTTATGTAAACATCAATACCCTTTCTTTCAAAATCAACTTCAACGGTTGTTTTCGTACCAGATGATATGGCAAAACCCCCTCCCCTTGATCCAATTTTTAATGGATCATCAATTTTCCTCCCGAACCTGTCCTTTGTGTGTGCTTCGAAAAAGCTTGATATTCCTGATGGTGTAAATATTGTTAACTTTTTCATTAAATAACATTATTGTTTATTAATATTTAAACTCCCTCTCTTACAGTATTCTTTAACAATGCATTTATCACAATTTCCCTTAATACAACTCTTACCGATCTTCATTAAAAAGTATTCAAGCCTACCATAGTTTATATTTCCATAAGAAAATAAATCTATTCCAAGGTTTTCTGCGGCAACAATTACATTTTTTGATGGATACGGCCTTGCCTTTTCCCAAACTCCAACCATCTCCCTCATGAATATACCAACAGTTACATCACCTATGCCCTTTGCCAGACTTTTCAACCTTCTCACAAGATCATCAAAATCCTTTGATTTTTCGTGTATTTTGTTCAATCCACCTTCCTTTATTACATTTTCAGATAACTCAAGAATTTTTGTTGCTGTCTTAAAATCGTATCTAACATATCCCCCTGTGTCAAGAACAGCAACAATACCATCCCATCCTCTATCAATCAAGGATTCCGGAGATAAAAGATTCTCAGATTTAAAAATAAAAAATGTATTTTTTGCTATGTTCTCAGATATCCTTGCACCGAATAGAACGGATAAAAGAAACCAGGGGAATGGATCCTTTTTAAGATCAATTTTAAATATTTCCGGATATGATACTGAATTCTTTTCAATCAATTCCTTAGGGATCATTTTCCTCACCGCAGAAATATTTCAATGCCTTTTTGTACGATTCCAGTGTTCCAATATCAAAAAAGTAACTATATTTTGCAATGAAACCATAGGCAAGACCTTCATCTGCAAGTCTTGGGAAAAGATCCTCCTCAAGCTTCACCTTTTTTATCTTTAAATATTCATGCCTTTTCTCTATCAATTTTCTATCGAATATGTAAATTCCAGCATTTATAAATTCAGCATTGCTATCCTTTTTTTCACTGAATTTTATTATTTTACCATCGGAATCCATTGTGATTGATCCATACCTTTCGGTACTTTCATCCTTAACTTTTATAACAGTCATTGTAAGGTAACCATTCTTACTTTTGTGGAAATTTAAAAGATCATTAAGATTGATATCCGTTACCATATCACCGTTCATAACAAGGTAATCATCATCCTTACCAATTTCCTCAAAAGCTATGCCTAAATCCCCTTCCGTCTCCCAGCCAAGACCTTTAATTACTTTTATATTCTTTATGTCTGTTTTTTCAATGTATCTTTTCACAGTATCATAGAATTCAGAAACAACAACATAATTCTCCTCAATGCCAAGGAAATCAACCTTTTCAATAATATGGTTTAGGATTGGTTTTCCATAAACAGGCATAAGAACCTTAGGGATGTAATATGTTAATGGTCTGAGCCTTTTACCCTCACCTGCTGCAAGTATAATTGAAATCATTGTAAATAAAATCAATTGATATTATTTTAACTTTTTCAAATGAATTTTTTCAATGTTGAACTTTTATGAACTTAATTTTCAATCTTCTTGCCAATTCACCATCTATATCGTCCCTGTCACCAACAACAATTGAATTCTCAAGATCTATGTTAAAATCCTTCACAGCTTTTTCAACAAGACCAGTGTTCGGTTTCCTGCATGGGCAGTTATCCTCAGGTTTGTGAGGGCAGTAATACAAAGCATCCACATGAACTCCCCTTTTTTCAAGTTCTTCAAAAAGATAATTGTTGAAATCGTTCATTTCATCAACCGTAAAGTATCCCCTTCCTATTCCTGACTGGTTTGTTACAATTATTATCAGGTATCCCATTTTCTGATATTTTTTCATTAATTCAACCGTATCTTCATAAATGTAAAGATCCTCCCTTTTATGGCAGTATGGACAGTCTTTATT
>JAVRLI010000068.1:0-5428 GCA_031961525.1 Thermoplasmatota archaeon
GATATTGCATCTGGCTACGATCATATAAATGCAGCAATAGGAGGTGCAATTGCTGCCCTTTATGGTGCAGATTTCTTATGTTATGTGACACCGGCTGAACATCTTGCCCTTCCAAACCCTGAGGAGGTTTATCAGGGTGCAATTGCAATGAAAATTGCAGCGCATGCCGTAAATTTAACAAAATTCAGGGATGATTATGAAATGGATAGATTGATGAGTGAGGCGAGAGGAAAACTTGACTGGACAACACAGCTTAATTTATCAATCGATAAGGAAAATGCCATAAGAATCAGAAAATCCAGGTATCCAAAGGAAGAGAAGGTCTGTACGATGTGCGGAGAATTATGTGCAATAAAAATGCTTGAAAAATACCTTTCCTATTAAATTATACACCAACATTTTTTCTTTCAATCTTTTTGTATTCCTCCCTTTTTACAATGTTTTTCGGTTTTTCACCTTCAATGAATCTTTTAATGTTAAGGAACGCTTCCCTGAATGCAATTTCCATGATCTCTCCAGATTTTCCACCTGCAATATGGGGAGTGAGAATGGCATTCTCTATATTTGTATCCTTCACGTCCGGTTCATCCCACCAAACATCTGAAAGGTACATTATATCCTTTCTTTCATTCAGTATTCTCAATAGATCTTCCTTTACAACAATCTCAGCCCTTGCAACGTTAACAATTATACCATCCTTCTTAATTTTTTTAAGTAATTCATAGTTGAAAATGTTTTCAGTATATTTTGTTAAGGGGATTGAAATTAGAACAATATCGGATTTTTCAACAACATTAACAAGATCCTTTAGTTCATAAATTTCATCAGAATTTTCATCACCTTTATCCCTTGTTATTGCAATAACATTCATGTCGAATGCCTTTGCTATTCTTGCAACCCTTTTTCCAATACCACCATAACCCACAATTCCGATCGTTTTTTTGTACATTAACCTTGTTGGCTGTGGATTGAAAATACCTGCCTTCATTTCACCGTTCCTTTCAATTATTTTTTTCATGGCACAGAGTATCAATGAAAATGCATGTTCAGCGACGGAAATGGCATATGCTCCGGCATTGCTGCAGACAATCGTTTCCATTTTTATTCTTTCTAGATTTAAATGGTCAACACCAGCTGAAATTGTCTGTATCATTTTCACATTCTCATCGTATGGGAAAGGTTCATTAAGAACCAATAAAATTTCTGCGGTACCCTTTTCGGGGTACCACATTATTTCCTTTCCAATTATTTCCTCACCTATTCTTTTGTATTTTTCTTCCACGGGGAAAGTAACGAGAACCCTAATTTTTTATCACCCTTCCTTTTTCTCTTCCTTCTTACTTTCCGTTCCGGGCATTCCTTCTGCCACTTCCCTTAGGCCAACGATACCATAGGGGCTAACCGCTCCCGGTCCGGCAGGCATAAGGTTTGTTGGTATAAGCATAAGTGTACCCTTTCCCTGAAGCCCAAGTTCATACAGAATATTCATCCATCTCAGTTCAAGACCGTACCTGCTTTTTTCGTATAGAGTTGCGGCATCGATCATCTTAGATGCTGCCTCATATTCAGCAAGAGCTAATGTGACCCTTGCCCTTCTCTCCCTTTCTGCTGCTGCCTGCCTTGCCATTGCCTCCTGCAGCTGAGTAGGAATCAAAATATCCCTTATTTCAACAGCGGTCACCTTTATTCCCCATGCCTCTGTCTTCTGATCAATTATGTTTCTTGCAATTGTTCCAATCTTTTCCCTTTCAGCAAGGAGTTCATCAAGGGTGATACCACCTATAACCTCCCTTAGGGTTGTCTGTGCAGCAAGTGTTGTTGCAATCATATAATCCTCAACGTTAAGAACAACCTTTTGAAGATCAACGGGCTGGAAATACATAACAGCATCCACATTCACAGGAACATTATCCTTTGTTAATGTTTGCTCCGTTTTGAAAGCCTGGGTCTGCAACCTTGTTGAAATAACGAATGGTACTTTACCTATAATTGGAACTATGTAAACAATTCCTGGACCCTTGAATCCCCTGAACCTTCCAAGAACAAGGTAGGGTGCCCTCTCCCATTCCCTGTATATCCTTATACCTGAAAGGAAAAATATCAGAACTATGAATACCAGTATTGCCAATCCTATAGTTGTTCCAACATCCATAATATCACCACAGATCTAATCCCTTACATATTAATTAATCTTTCTCACTTTTAGTTGTAAATTTTCAAAACCTGTTACGATTACATTCTCACCCTTTGGACAGAATGATCCATCCTCCATAACAGCCTTCCATATTATACCCTCTATGTTCACTTCACCAACAGGGTTTAGATCACTTACAACCCTACCAGTTTTACCTATCATTGATTCAGGTCCAGCCAGTGGTTTTATTTCCATTGTTTTAAATATCTTTCTAACGTAATAAAAAAGAAGGAATGATCCAACGGTGAGTGAACCGTAGATGGAGAATGAGATGATGTCAAAGGACTGGTAGTTTGTGTATACAAGCATTACTATTGCGTATATCATTAAAATAAAAATCAGAATATCCGCCACTTTCAGCAAAAATATAACAATGTTTCTTCCATTAATTTCCATCCTTTTCCTCCTCCACAATCAAAACCAGACCATCCCTTTCAACAACCTTCACCTTTTTTCCTGCTTTTATGGTTTGACCGGATTTTGACCTTGCCCTCCATATTATTCCATTCACCCTGATCTCACCCTCTGGTGAGAGGTCATTCACAACAAAACCGGATTTACCAACTATTGTTTCCGGCCCTGCCTTAGGTGTGGTTCTTAAGGATTTCCTGATCCAGTTCAGGTAATATGCACCTATAAATGCAACAATCCCTTCAGCTGTGAAAACGAGATAGGAGGAAACGGAAAATGGACCTGGAGAATAACTTATACCTGATGCAAGAAGCCAGGTTGCAAATATGGCAAGGAAAACACCCACAATAAGGAATATACCATGTGAAACCTTTATTTCAGCTATTATTAAACCGGCAGCTATTATGAAAAGAATGATTGCAACAACATTACCGCTTATCAGTTCAGATCCCCAGAATCCAAGGGAAAGTGATATTACACCAACTATTGTTAACAGAACAGTTGCATGGTAAAGATCAAGGAGGATTGCAAGTATACCAAGAGTGATGAGAAGACCATCAACAGTTGGATTGCTTATAAAGCTAACGAATTGATCATAAAAAGATGGATTTTCATAAATAATTTTTGCATTTGTTAGATTGAACCTTGCTAGTACATTTGAGAAAGAATCCGAAAGACCGTTTATAACATTCAATTTATATGCCTGCTGTGCAGTATATGCAACATTGTTCTCAACCATGGGAATAACAGCAGAAACATTCCTGTTGTGTTTTTGGGCAAGTGATTCCATAAGTGCAAGTGATGCATTAACCACATGCTGTGTTTCCGATGTATTTGATGGTACACCTTCAATGTATGGTGTTGAAGGACCTATAAATGTTCCATTGGCCATGAAAATATAATCTGAAGCCATGGCAATGTATGATCCTGCAGAGGCTGCCATTCCACCAACAGGAACATAGGTTATTACAGTAATATTGTTTTCAGCCTGCTGTATTAAACTTACAATGGATAACATGGAATCCATTAATCCACCTGGCGTGTTCATTTCTATTATAACGTAATGTATTCCGTTTGATAATGCATAATTAAAGCTTCTCTGAAAAAGTGATACGGCACCAGGATCAACACTCATATTGAAATTTATTACCATTACCTGTTGTGAACTCTGCGAATAGCCTGTCATACTTAAAATTAAAATTGTTGCGAATAGGGCAATAAACAATAATCTTAACTTCATCGTTTTTAAATAACATTTCATATTATTAAAATTATTGATTGATAAGATAATATATGAGATAAACAATAAGGAAAACAATTATCCACAAAATTATAACACTTTCAACATTGTATATTCCAAATATTAAACCTGAGGAACCCAAAACAATAACAAGCACTATTGATCCGAAGGCCTTTGATCCAAAAAAGGGGAAAAGTGATTTTAATTTAAGCTTTGCAACAACATAACCAATGATTGTATAGGTTAAAAGAACAAGGAAAACAGATATTGGCAGATTTGTGCCTGCAAGAAGAACAACAAAACTCATTATGTTGAAAAGTATACTTGTGTAGGTTACCTTTTTTTCATATAGTATACCCTGACATACTCCCCGCACTAAAGTGCGAGGGTTCTGCGTATAGGTTCTCTAACGAGAACCATTTCACGCATATACTCGCCGTGTCCCGACGAGGGAGCAATACGCTCTAAACCTCTTTTTAATATGTTTATTGACGCATTCAAATCTCTGTCCATTTTCATTCCACAAACAGGGCATTTGAATACCCTGTCGCTTAACTTTAGCTCATGATTAACATAGCCACAATTTGAACAGGTTTTGCTCGAGTCCTTTGGATCCACCCTTATTATCTCTCTCCCATATAGTTCCCCTTTCCATTCCAATATTCGGAAAAATTCACTCAAAGATATGTATTGCAGATACTTATTCACTTTTCTTCTTATTACTTTGCTCCATTTCTCCGATTCCTTTAACTCTTTCAAATTCAGATCTTCCACAACCACATATTCGTGGCTATTGAATATGTGGTTTATCGTCTTGTAGTAGAAATCCTCTTTGATGTTCTGAATCTTCTTTAATATTTTGTCTCTCCTTCTCTCTAATCCCTCTATTCTCTTTGATCTCTTTATTCCCCTCTTTTCGTTTATTGCACTTTTCTTATCCATTATACTCTGCAATCTCTCCTCTTTACGAACCAGTGACATTATTCTTTTTGTCTCCAGTGATATTGCGTTTCCATTGCTCATGGTTATTGTGTTCTTTACACCCACATCTATGCCTACCACATTACCATTCTTTTCTTTTTCATCCTTATCCCTCTCATACACTATGTAAGCAAAGAAACCTCCCACATCCTCTTTTACCCATACCTGTTTTGCTGTTCTCTTTATATTCTCCCATTCTCCTTTCTTTGTTATCTTGTCCTTAATGCTCACCCATCCAATGCTTGGAAGATAAAGTTTTCTGCCCACTAACTTAAACCCCTGTGGAAATATCAGTATGCCATCATACCTGCTCTTTTTCTTAAACTTTGGAAATCCTTTCTTTCTCTTTATTCCATCTTTCAAACACCTATCCAATTTCCTGGCAATCTGTTGAAGCGTCTGGCTTGGAGATTTTTTCAAAAATGGATATTCTTCTTTCATTCTCGTTATCTCCTTGCACATATCCGAATAGAATAGAAACTTCTTCTCTTTTCTGTATATCTCCCTGTTTTTCTCCAGCAACTTATTCCACACAAACCTAATATTACCTAATGATTGCTTGAGCAACTGCGTTTTTGACCGCCTTGCGTATATTTTAACCT
>JAVRLI010000069.1:0-5442 GCA_031961525.1 Thermoplasmatota archaeon
CCTTCCAATCAAATCTGCAATATAACCAAAGATTATTGCACCGAAGAATAGACCAAGGTTGTTTGCAAGAATAACATTTGCCTTATCGATGGTAAGCCAGTTATAATGCAATCCGAGAAAAGCAACAATATAGGAAAGAATAAGTATATCCATTGCATCAAACATCCATCCTAACCCGGAGGAAATAATCAGCCTTGACCTTGATACTTCCATATAACGAACATGTGTTCGCAATATTTTAATTTTTTCCAGTGTTAAAAATCTCATTGTATTTTTACAAAAAAACGGGAGGAAAGCCTTGCTTTTTAACGAAAGAATAAATCGCCGAAATGTTTAGAATTTTGTGGTTGAAAAAATCAGAGCTGAAAGCTCTCTGATCAGAACACGGAAGTATAGCGTAGAAATGGTTTGATAGCCAAATCAAAATATACACTGAAAATTAGCATTTCGGTGAAGAGTATGTCAGAACAATCTCTAAATTGAATGCTTTCTTTTGTTTTGTTCACAAAAAATTCCCTTGCATTATAATAGGAAAATTCTGCTTATTTGTTGTGCAAGAATTCACACATATGTTTTATTTAACACTAAAAAATTTTATACGATCTTTCACAAAATAATTTAATCTTTTATCACAGGGCAATTCTTTTCTATTATAAAAAATCAAAGCTGCTTTTTCTTTTTATGAAAATTATTTGTAATTAATTAAGGCATTAGTTTAAATGAATTGATTGTTAAGATTTTTGTTCAATAATAAAAATGATAAGAATAATTTGTTATAAAATTGAATAATCATGCACCAAGGTATAGCTTTTTTATTAAAGGATCATTTGCAGCTGTTTTTGCATCCGCCATATATACAAGTTCTCCTTGATCCAGAACATAGCATTTGTCGGCAACTTCTAGGGCCTTTTTTGCATTCTGTTCAACAAGCAAAATTGTTAGACCCTCAGATTTAAGCAATTCAATAGTCTTGTAAACATCCTGTATTATAATTGGTGCAAGTCCAAAAGATGGCTCATCCATCAATAGAAGTTTAGCATTAAGCATAAGACCTCTGCCGATTGCCAGCATCTCTCCTTCTCCACCGCTGAGTGTTTTGGCAAGCTGCTTTTGTCTTTCCTTTAAACGTGGGAAAAGTTGAAAAACCCTCTCCATATTTTTCTTTATAATATTTTTATCCTTTATTGCATACGCACCCATAAGCAGGTTCTCATAAACAGTTAAGTAGGGGAATAATCTGCGACTTTCTGGAACATAACCTATTCCCTGGTAAGCCCTTTCCCAAGGATGCATAGAAGTAATATCCTTTCCTTGAAAAATTATCTTTCCGCTGGCAAATTCAACAAGTCCCATGATACTTTTAAGTAGTGTTGTTTTTCCAGCACCGTTTCTTCCAATAACTGCAACAACTTCACCCTGATTTACTTCTAAAGAAACATCATGCAATGCTCTGATTTTTTCGTAAAAAACGGTTAGTTTTTCAACTTTCAATAGGGACATACTCTTCACCCAGATATGCTTCTATAACCTTCTTGTTTTTAATAATCTCTTGAGGTATTCCCTCCGCTATAATCTCCCCAAAGCTAAGCACATACATTCTGTGTGCTAAATTAACAGCAAATGGTACATTGTGCTCCACAAGCATTATTGTTACACCTCTTTCATTGAGCTTTTTTATTAATTCTTTAATTTCTTCACTTTCCTCATAGCTCATTCCTGCTGTTGGTTCATCAAGTAATAAAAGTTTTGGATCCAGAGCCAGTGTTTTGGCAATTTCTATTTTTTTCTGCAAACCCAATGGTAAAAGATCTGCTACCTTGTTTTTATGTTCTTCAAGACCAACAAGTTTTAGAATTTCTTCAGTCCTTTTTATATATTCATCCTTATTCCATTTTTTAAAGAATTGCATACCAAAATAGTTGGAATAACCAACTGCGGTTAAAATATTCTCAAACACTGTTAAGTTTTTCAAAGGTTTTACTATCTGAAAAGTCCTTGCAATTCCCAGCTTGACTATTTTTGCAGGTGGATACTTCTGTATTTCAATACCCTGAAAGATTATCTTACCAGATGTTGGCTTAATGAATCCTGTGATTATATTGAATAATGTTGTTTTTCCTGCCCCATTTGGGCCAATTATTCCCAGAATTTCTCCTTCTTTAACAACCATGTTAACATTTGAAAGTGCCTGGAGACCACCAAATTTTTTGGTTAAATTAACTAACTTTAACATTTTGAACCTCCTCTCTCTTCTTAAGGAAAGTTCTAATCTTTTTATCCAGGTAACCTCCATGGCCTATAATTCCCTGGGGCATGTATTTTAGAAGAACAATTAGAAATATAGCATAAGTAATCAGCCTGTACTCCGCCAGAGGTCTGAATATTTCCGGTAGTAAAATCACTATGCCGGCACCTATTATTGGGCCATAAACTGAATCAACACCGCCTAAAATACACATGGTGAGAAGCATAATTGAAACTGAGAAATCATAATCACTGTATACAGTGTAAGTTTTGAAATGAACAAGAAGGGATCCGGCAAGACCGGCAAGCATGGCTCCAAGTGCAAATGCTATTACTTTATATTTTTTTACATCTATTCCCATACTTTCTGCAGCATCCTCATTTTCTTTTATAGCCCTCAAAGCCATTCCGAGCCAGGAAATATCTATCCAGTGATAAAAAAACATGGCAAGGGCAAGAATTACAAAAACAAAAATCATATAGTAAAGTCCCTGTAATGAAATACCGAAGATTGATGGAATAGGTATGTTTATTATACCAAATGATCCACCGAATATATCATAATAAAGGAATATTGCTACAACAATAAAATTAAAACCTATTGTTGTTAATGCAAGGAAATCCTGCTTTAATCTAATACTCACCAATCCTATAAGAACACCCACCAAAAATGCAACAATACCTGCAAGAGGAAAAGCTATCCAGAATGATATATTGTAGGATGTGGTCAATATGGCTGAAGTGAATCCACCAATTCCCACAAAAGCAGCCTGGCCCAAATTGATCTGTCCGGCCTGTCCAATAATTATGTTGAGACCCAATGTTGCCAGGGCGTATATTCCAATGAACGTAAGCAGTGTTATCAAATACAGCGTACTGATCATTTTATCCTGACCTCCCAAATAGACCCTGCGGCCTAATGATTAGAATTAAGATCATGATGAGAAAAGCAAAGGCATCTCTTGGTAGAATATTACCAAAGTAAGCTATGAGAAAGGATTCACTTACACCAAGAATAAGGCCACCAGAAATTGCACCCATAATACTTCCGAATCCGCCCAATACTATGACCACCAGCCCTTTATAAGCAACAACATCACCCATATGGGGCCAAATTGTTGTGTAGTACATTCCAACAGCCACACCGCCCAATCCGGCTAAAGCAGAACCTATTAAAAAATTTATATCAATCAGACGGTTAACATTAATTCCAAGAGCTTTGGCAACCTCAAGATCCTGCATTATTGCCTGTGATGCAAGCCCTGTTCGCGTTTTTTTGGCCCATACCCAGACCAAAATAGATGATGCGTAAACTAAAATAAGGAAAAATATTTGCATTGAATTTATTATTACACCACCTATGTTCCACATTACAAGGGGCAAGTTAACGGTGAAGCCTTTGGGATAGTAACCAAAAATCTTGGATGCCAATTCGCTTAAAAGAATAAAAAGTGCTATGCTAATTGTTAATGTTACGTAAGGTGGTTTCTTTAATGCAGGTATGTAAAAAACTCTTTCTATACCCAAACCAATAAGAGCAGCACCAAGAGAACCAACGATTAATGATATTATTACATTATCGGTTAACACATATCCCAGAAATCCTATATAGGCTCCCCACACATATACTCCGGCATGAGCAATATGTAAAATCTTTAAAATACCGTATGTAATTGTAAGACCAAGAGCTATGGCAACATAAACAGCGCCAAGTGTTATTCCATTCAAAAGTTCCTGAATGATCGTTGAATACATATAATTTTTCCACCTCAAAAAAAAGAAAAAAAGAGTTTAGTAAGAGGGTGTGATGATTTCTGGATCTGTAATCTCCGCATAGAAGTGGAATTCCTGGTTTCTGACTATTTGTAAAGTAATGTATTTCACAGCATTTCCTCCTGATGTGAATTTAAGTATCATTCCAGTGGCAGTGTCAATGTTGGTAAGTGATTTGAGTGCATTAAGTACATCTTGCGGATTTGTGTTCCCTGCCTTTTCTATTGCCTTGGCAAGCACAAGCACTGCTGTAAATGCGGATGCACCTACCATATCGGCAGGCACGCCTGTTATGTTTTTATACTCCGATAAAAAGTACTTTATGAAGGATTCATTGCTATCCCTGTTCAGATCCGTTACTATCACAACTCCATTTGAATAGTTTCCTGCAACTTTCATAAGCTGTGGTGAGTCAAATCCTTCACACCCCAGAATGGGCACGTTAATTCCCAGATCCCTGGCCTGCTTTATAGCTACTGCATGATAATAGTATCCAATTATAACCAAAACATCAGGATTCTGAGCTTTTGCCTGTGTCAGCCAGGATGTAAAGTCAGTTGTTGAATCATCAAATGGGGTGGAATAAACAACACTTGCATTCATTTTTTCTATTTGTGCTTTTGCATTTGTAAAGAGAGATGTACCAAATGGAATATTGTCATACAGAATAGCTACTTTTGTGGCATTGAAATAATGTACAGCTGCATAACCAATAGCTTTTCCTTCCGTTTCACCATTCATACCCACACTTACCACGTAAGTTTTATTTTTTGTTATGGCAGGATTTACTGCGTAGGAATTTACAAGAGGTACGCCCTCCTGATTGAATATTGAAGAAGCTGCCACTGTTGTGCTGCTATAAGATCCGCTTACTGCTGCTACGACCTGATCTGATTCTATTAACTTGTGTGCTATAGCAATGGCCTGATCAGGGCTTAGCTGGTCATCATAATAAACAAGCTGTAACTGTCTTCCAAGTACACCTCCCTGACTATTTATATAATTAACAGCAATCTGCGCTCCATGCAGCGCTGAGTTTCCATCAGCAGATGCTTCACCTGTTAATGGTGCAAAAAATCCGATTTTTATTGGTTGAGATGTTGTGGGTGGCTGGGAATAATAGTATGCCAGTACACCGCCAATCGCCGCAATCACTACAACAAGAACTATTACTGTGGTTACTATTTTTTTCATCTTTTCACCTCACTTTATATCTACAATACTGCACAATCACATATCATAAAATTGTTATTAAATTTTTTCTTTTTGGATATTAAAAAATCTTAAATAGATACTGTTCTTATTGAAAATTATGGTAGAAATACATGCTCCAAGGGGAAAAAATCTTACCTGTAAAAGCTGGAAAACTGAAGCTGCAATGAGAATGTTAATGAACAATCTGGATCCAGAGGTAGCAAAGGATCC
>JAVRLI010000070.1:0-5224 GCA_031961525.1 Thermoplasmatota archaeon
ACAGATATTTTATATGATGGAAAGGAATACAAAAAATTTGTTTATCCAAGGATTAGGACAAAAAACACACATGGATCCGGATGCACGTTGTCATCAGCAATTGCATCCTATCTTGCAAAGGGTTATGATCCCATTGTTTCATATTCAAAAGCAAGAGCCTTCCTTCAGAAGGCCATAGAACACAACCTTGAGGTTGGAAGGGGTCATGGTCCTCTCAATCCAATGTACAAAATAAAGTTTCAATAAATTTTTATAATTAACGAATATGCAAAAAATATGGACATGATAGTTTCTTTTAAAGCAAAAAGAGATCTTTTCAATGAATATAATATGGGCAGGGTAATATTTCTAAATGAGGCAAGTGATAAGGATATAGAGAATGCGGAAATACTGCTCACATTCAGGTTTGAGGATGAGCTGACATACTCTTCGCATTGAAATGCGAAGGTTCAGGGTATAGGTTGTTTTGTCTATTACAACCATTTTACCCCTATACTCGCCGTGTCCCGACGAGAGAGCTTTATGCTCTGATTTATTATATACAAAACTCCTTAATAAACATTTCGGCAATTCATCCCCGCTTTAAAAAGCGAGGCTTTCTCGCCGTGTTTTTGTAAGTGATGAAAATTTCAGAAAAATGAAGAATCTGAAGATTGTTCAGAGTTTGTTAGCAGGTGTGGACTATCTTCCATTCGAAAAACTGAAGGGTAAGGTTATTCTTAAAAATTCTGGTGCTTTGTCATGGGTCATTGCTGAGCATGTTTTTGCCATGATACTTTCTGCATCTAGGAACATTGTTAAAAGAACAATAAACATGAGAAATGGTCTGTTTGAGCAGTCAGAACCGGGAGACACAATTAAAGGAAAAACAATACTCATCATTGGTTATGGATCCATAGGCAGGGAGGTTGCAAAAATAGCAAAGTGTTTCCACATGAAAATTCTTGCAATAGGGAGATCCTGCAAATGTGATGAATGTGAAAAATTTGGAAATTTGGAAAAATTGCACGAATTTTTACCCCTTGCTGATATAGTTGTAATTTCAATACCATTGACAAAGGAAACAAAAAATTTGATAGGTAAAAGGGAACTTGAACTTATGAAGAAAAATGCCATAATTGTTAATGTTGCAAGGGGTAAGATAATAGATCAGGAAGCATTGTATAATCATCTTTTAAATAACAAAGAAATGAAGGCATGCCTTGATGTATGGTGGAAATATCCAAGGTTGGATGAGAAATTCAAACAGGACTATCCATTTGAAAACCTTGATAATGTGATCATGACACCACACCAGGCTGGAATTTATAAAGATTATTTTGATGATATGGTAAGGTCAGGTGTAAGAAACATACTGAACTATTTAAAAGGAAACAAAGAAAATGTTGTGAAGATTGAAGATTATTTATAAAAAAACAATTTCTTCATTTTCCACATATGTTCTGTAATATGGACAATCAATATTTTTTCCATCACAATTGAATGTTTTCATCTTTTTACAGTAACCATCCCTGTAGTAGGCACACAGACCTTCCGGAACAACAAATTTACCATAAATTTTACATTTTTCACCTATGCATTTGAAACCCCTGTATGGGCCGTGGCAAAAGCCATTTTCATCCTCAAATGCACATCTCATCATTTTTCAATAACAAAACTAAAAGATAAAATTTCCTTAAGCAAAAATTTTAATTGATCCTTCATATACATTCAAACGATGTTCATACTTGATGAATTTAAGGATTCGATTGCAAGGGAAATTGAAAAAAGGATAAAAGATCTTTATTCAATAGATTATATTGTGAATTTAGTTGAACCGCCCGAGAATATGGGGGATCTTTCTTTCCCTGTTTTTGAAATATCAAGGCTTTTAAAATCCGATCCTTTGGTTGTTGGAAAGAAAATAGTTGAGGATCTGAAAATAGAGAATGTTGAAAAAATTCAACAGGTTGGACCGTACATAAACATTTATCTTGATTACAAAGAATTATCAAAAATCTATTTCCAGAAACTTTTGACTGAAAAAAATAATATCTTTAAGTTTCCGGAAAAAAATAAAAAAGTTATTTTGGAGCATACAAGTGCCAATCCAACAGGACCTCTTCATGTTGGGAGGGGAAGGAATCCCATAATAGGTGATTCTTTAAGGAGAATATTGTTAAAGTATGGATATTCTGTTGAAACACATTACTTTGTTAATGATGCAGGAAGGCAGTGCGCAACACTTGTATGGGGTGTGAATAATTTTGGAAGGGAAGAGAATGGAAAGCCCGATCATGTTTATGTTAAATATTACCAGATGGCCAATGATATAATTGAAAAGGATAAAGAAAAAATAAAGGAAATAGATGAACTTATGAGGAAAATAGAGTCCGGTGATAAAGAAACACTTGAATTTTCAAGAATGGTTGTTTCAAGGGTTCTTGGTGGCATTCTTGAAACGCTTGAAAAAATGGACATAAAGTTTGATAGAATTGTTTATGAAACAGAGTTCATAGTGAATGGAATGGTTCAGGATGTAATTGAAAATTTAAGACCATACCTTCAAGAGGAAAATAATGCCTTATATTTTCCCCTGAACAATGAAAAGATATACTTAAGAAGAAGTGATGGTACATCATTGTACTTCACAAGGGATATTGCCTATCATCTTTTTAAAAGAAAGCTTGGTGACATAATAATAAATGTGCTTGGTGAGGATCATAAGGCCCATGCGGATTCTTTATTAAAGGTTCTGAAAAAGATTGATGAAAGTATAAATGTAAATACTGTTTTCTATTCCTTTGTAAGTTTGCCAGAGGGTAAAATGAGCACAAGGAGAGGAAGGGTTGTTTATCTTGACGATCTCATTGATGAATCCATAGAAAAGGCAAGGCAGGAAATAGAAAAGAGAAGGAGCGATTTTGATAGTGAAAAGATTGATGAACTTTCAAAAAAGATTGGAATAGGGGCTGTTAAATTCAACATATTGAAAATACAGAGTGAAAAGCCCCTTGTTTTCAGATGGGAAGAGGCACTGAACTTTGAGGGCGATTCATCACCATTCCTTCAATATTCCTATGCAAGGGCATCAAGTATTCTCAGAAAAATGGAATGGAATGGTGAATTCCATCCAGAAAAAATTGATCACCCAAGGGAAATTTCACTTATAAAGTTAATTCTGAAATATACAAAAATTTTAAAGGAATCCGCAGAGAGTTTAAAGCTGCATAAGATTGCAAAGTATGGTGTTGACCTTGCGTCAGAGTTCAACCTATTTTATGGTGAATGCCCAGTTTTAAAATCGGAAGGAAAAATAAGGGAAAACAGACTTGCCCTTGTTCATGCCTTCAGGGAAACAATGGGCGATCTTCTTGAAACACTTGGAATTGATCATCCTGATGAAATGTGATCAGATCGCTTTTACCTCCACAATTTTCATTCTTCCGTAACCTACGATCACTTTATAGTATCCTGAAAACTTCATGTCAAGGGATCTGTCACCCGTATCAACAAGTAAATATTTTATTCCCTGGAGCTTTAAAGGTGTTGAAACAACAATAATATCATCCCTATCTATTCTCTTAAGAACTTCTTTTGTTAACTGAAGGTTTCCCCTTCCGATGATAAAACCCTGGTTGCCTATTGGCGAGAGAATGATTTTTACTTTTCCATTCAAAAGTTTAAGTATTCCTTTTTCATTTAGATCCTTGCCTATTAGCTTTTTGTTCTTTACAGCATCAAAACCAAGTAGTGTGTATTCAATACCCAGCAATTCCTGTATCTTTTTTACAGTTGTTCCTGGCCCGAGAATGTAAATAACATCATCCTCCATATTATCAATTATGAATTCCGCAATACCCTGCTTATCCTCATCATCTTCAGTTGAATAAATTTCAGCCTTGCTGTTCTGAACAAAATTATCCAGATATGGAACTTTAAGATAACCATATAGTTTTATTTCCAGCCTATTCATTCTGTACTTTTCCTCATCAATATCCATTACCTCCCTCTCCTGGAATGATACATTATTTTTCAAAAATTCTTTAAGAATTTCAACCGCGGAAAATGGTGTTGGTGTAAATACAGCGGAATACATTTTAACACCGCTTGGTATTCCAAGAACTGGGATTTTTGAATCAACAGCCTCAACAATATCCTTTGCGGTTCCATCCCCACCAACGAAAATTAAAATATCCACATTATTTTTTAGCATTATCCTTGCAGATTCTATCGTATCATACCTGTCAGTTTTTTCCTTTGATTTATAAACAATAATGAAATTCTCAACACCACATTCCCTTAAAACATTCTCACCCATTTTACCTGACACGGTTAAAATTTCAAAATTTTTCAATATTTCTTTTGAATTTTCTAAAAATTCCCTTGCCCTTTCCTGTGAAACCTCCCTTGCACCAAGCTCCAGTGCCCTTTCATATAAATTATCTGTACCCTTCAAACCAACACTGCCACCCATGCCTGCTATAGGATTAACAATAAATCCAAGTTTCATCCCATTTCCTCCTTAATTTTCTTTACTGCAAGGTAGTATGCCTTTGATGCATTGTCAATGTTGTATCCACCTCCACCAAGCATTACCATTCTGCCATGGGAAAATTTTTTTGCAATTTTGTAGGTGAGATGAACAGCATTTACGTAATCTTCAATTGGATACATTAAATGTGTTAATGGATCATTTTTCAAACCATCTGCACCAGCCTGCATTATTACAAATTCAGGCTTTGCCAATTCAGCGAATTCTTCTATTTTTTCATAGGGTAAATGATCACTGTAAGCTTTCATAACAACGTTAATTTTTGTTCCCTCAGCCTTTCCTTCACCCTTTTCATTTTCAAAACCTGTTCCGGGAAAAAGTGTCCTTGGATCCTCGTGAAAATCAATTATGAAAACATCTGGATCGTTATAGAAGGAATAGAATACACCATCACCATGGTGTGCATCTATATCCACATAAAGTATTGGTTTTACATTTTTGTTCAAAAGAAATTTAATACCAATTGCAACATCATTGTAAACACAGAAACCTGAAGCATGATCACTGTATGCATGGTGCAAGCCTCCATTCAGATTTATTGAAAGATTGTTTTTTTCAAGAGAATTTTCTATGGCCGTAAGTGTTGAATAAACCACCCATAGAGCATCCTCATGAACATTTTTGTATGCTGGTGTATCACCATAATCAAGGTAACCCGAACCAACCTGTGACATGGTTTTAACGAATTCC
>JAVRLI010000071.1:0-5084 GCA_031961525.1 Thermoplasmatota archaeon
TTTTCCTTATGAATTATTTTCAATATATCGTATACAATTCCTATCTTTGATCTCTGACGTACTCTTCATAATTAAATGGAAGGTTTATGGTAAAGGTTGTTTGGCTATTAACACCATTTCCCATATACTCACCGTGTTTTTGGTAACATTTCTCCTTATTACCGGGATCTTTTCATTAGCATCATTCATAATAATACTCTTTTTACCAAAGATTGAAAGGTTAATTAACAATTTTTAGAATCCAATAAAATTTTATGGTAATATTTTATACCATTCCATAATAATCTCTTGAGTGTGGTTGAATGCTTGCAAGGAAATCAATGCTAATACTGATTCAAAACCTCGTTTCCGGTTTGATTGGTTATTTGGGTCTTTTATTCATTCTTAGGTATGTAGGTCTTGAGGCATATGGTATATTCTCCTATGCTCTTTCCTTCCTGGGTCTTTTTTCATTTATCCTTGACATGGGTTTTTCCACAGCAAACATAAAAAGGCTTAATGAAGGTATAGATTTTGAGGAGGGAATAACAGCTTATTTCATAATAAAGGTTATACTTTCAATCATATTCGTTTCAACAGTACTTTTAACAATTTTCATCTGGGTATATGTTCTTCACAGAGGATTCCAAACAGTATATGAGGAATATGCAATTTTTATCTTGATGTTTTATTACATTATACAGAGCTTTATAAATTATTACCAATCCGTATTCACAGCAAGTATAAAGGCTGCAATTGTAAGTATGCCCATTCTAATTGAAGCATTGTTCAGAAATTCACTGTACATAGTTTTGAGTCTTTCCATGGTAAAATTTCTTGTAAACAGGGATCAGTTTGCTCTTGTAATGGCATTTGTTTCCGTAATATCCTATGCAATTTATCTATCCATTTATCTTCCCTACGCAAAAAGCTGGCGTTTTAAAAAACCTTCAAAAGAAATTTTTATGAAGTATATAAGTTTTGCAATACCTGTCTCAATAAGTGGTGTTATGTTTTCAATATCAACAAACATAAATAACATATTCATTCAATTCTTCTGGGGTCTTATAAGTGTAGGCGCATATTCAAGCATATTCAAAATTGTTTCATACATAACTGTTTTTTCCACAGCACTTGTTTCCATGCTTTATCCAACACTATCATCTTTAAACCATACGGGAAACAGCAATGAATACAAAAGAACATTGCTTGATTCAGAAAAATATATATCACTTTCAATAATGCCAATTGTAATTTTTATGGTTGTATTACCCTGGCAGGTATTGAATCTATGGTCTAAGGATCTTATACCATACAGTTCAATTCTTGTTGTTTTTTCAATAATGATTTATGTTAACAGTATAAACTCACCATATTCGATACACTTCAATGCTATTGGTAATCCAAAGTTCATCATGTACACGTCCTTTATAAGCCTCGCAACAATTTTAATCCTCAACACCATTCTAATACCACAAAGCTTTCTATCCCTCGGTGCTCTTGGTGCAGCCATTGCAAACCTTGTTGCAAGTTTGATTGTAACATTTGTTGTTAGAATTAAAACATACAGGACAATAGGAATATTCGGGAACAAACATTTAATTGGTCAATTCCTTGGGGCATTTTTAACATTTCTTATTCTCTATTTCCTTTCATCCCATTTTCCAACAACACCATTCTGGTCCCTTGTTGTATGGTTAATTCTTTCCTATATTCTTTATTTCTCAATACTTTTTTTGCTCAGAATTTTAAAGAAGGAGGATATTGAATTCATTCTTGAAGTTATAAATCCAAAAAAGATGTTATCGTACATAAAAAATGAAATGAGAAATAGATGATTATTTGTTAATTACCTGTCTTCCCTTCCTCATCATGTGCGCACCGAATATTATTGCAAGGAAGAAACCTTCAGAGGTAAGGAAAATTATAATTGCCTCCCATATGAATAGGTAAAGGACAAGGTTGGATATGAAGTTATTAAATTCATTATCAGTCATCATCCTTGGTCCCCATATGGTTAACCAAACGGATCCATTTTCCATGCTGACATTTGTTATATATAGACCTGATGGATATGATGATACATTTATTGAAAATGTTGTAACATAAATGTTGTTAATTTTTGTTGAATTTGATGTATAGTTTTTGAAAGAAACTGCTGTGAGATTTTTTGAATCAATTCTATCTATTGACATTTTAACCATTTCCGATTTGTTTGTTATTATTGTAACATTGAAATAACCATTCACAGGGTAATAGTTTGCCGTTACATTTTTAACAATACCTGAAAACTGCTGGGGTACATATGGCTTGTTGTATTCTTCAATATAGTAGGAATTTTCAATTGGAAAAAGAGAAAAGAGAAGGAGGGAAACAATAAGTATTGCTAGTGTGCCCCATACTGCCCTCTTTTTTGTCTGCCATATCTTATATCTGTGGAATATGTAAAATACAAGAATTGGATAAAGTAGGATGATTGAAAAACCTGTCAACACTGTTGCAAATACAAAAACAAAGCCTGCAGGAATAAGAATTATAAGCGAATTGATTTCTGGTGTAAATTTCATTTTTATTCACTCTCTAAACAATTTTTCATTATTAAATTTTTTTGATGGATATTGTTATTTTTTTACCATCTATGTCCCAGGTCTTTGTATAACAATTATCAACCTTTTCAACAATTTTAGAGAGTGTTTCATTCTCTATATATTCCATTTTCATTTCAATTGCCTTCTTTAATTCATTATCATCAGTTTTTATTTCAACAAGTATTCTGTCAGCATATGCAAGATTCATTTCCTTTCTCATTATCTGTATTCTCCTGACTATTTCCCTTGCAAGTCCCTCATACAATAGATCTGTGTTTATTTCCTTGTCAAGAAGAAGATACAGATCATTTTCACTTACAAAAACAAAATTATCACTTGTTTCTTCCTTTAATATGAATGATTCTGGCGGTAAATCAAAGCCAAGAACATTTATTTTTAAATTATTTTCAACCATTTCTTTTATTTTGAATGGATCCATTTTCAAAATCTCCTCCTTCACATTGCTTACCTTTTCCTTAACGATGGGGCCAATAACTTTATAGTTTATGTCCACACTGTATTTTATGTAATTTTCCCTTCTCTCATCATATATTATTTTTTTAACATTCAATTCTTCCAGGATCATGGATTCATATTCCTTTATTTCATCAAGAATATTTTTTTCACCTATAACCACAATTTTTTCAAGGGGCTGTCTTGTTTTTATGTTTGCTATCTGCCTTGCTCTTCTTCCCATTTCAACTATTTTTATTACATCGTTCATTTCCTTTTCAAGTTTTTTATCAATCAATTCTTTATTTTCTTTTGGATAATCTGCTAAATGAACACTTTCCTCTCCTGTCAGATCCCTGTATATGTATTCTGTTATGAATGGTGTGAATGGTGCCATTAACCTTGAAAGATCCCTGAAAACAATGTAAAGTGTCCTATAGCCTGACAATTTTTCCTCTGTTACCTTTTCATCCCAGAACCTTCTCCTTGACCTTCTTATGTACCAGTTGCTCAATTTATCAAGAAAATTCTCAATGCAGTTCACTCCTTTGTGTATTTCAAATTCTTTCATACTCTCGTTAACGCATTCTATTGTGCTGTTCAGTTCTGAAATCAACCATTTATCAATTTTTTCTGTTATGTTTTCATTATCAAAAATAAATTTGTCAAGTTTTGAGTTACTGCGGTAGAACACATAGGAATTCCATAAGGTATCAATTGTTCTTGATTTGTATTCCCTTATCAGGTTTATGCCCACCCTTCTATCGCGCCAGAGAGGTGCACTGTAAAGATATAATCTCAGGGAATCTGCACCCAGCGAATCCATGACAGGTAAGGGGTCAACATAATCCCCCTTGCTCTTGCTCATTTTTTCCCCTTTTTCATTTAAAACTAGACCGAGCGTTAAAACATTATTGTAGGCATTTTTATCAAAAAGCAATGTGGATATCACATGTAAAGTGTAAAACCATCCCCTTGTTTGATCTATTGCCTCCGTTATGAAATCGTATGGTATGCTCCAGTTCACTTTGTCAGAATTTTCGAATGGATAATGGTACTGGGCAAAGGATGCACTCCCTGAATCGAACCATGTATCGATTACATAGGGTTCCCTCACCATTTCTTCACCGCAAATATCGCATTTAATTTTTATATCATCCACATAGGGTCTATGGGGATCAAAATCCTTTATTTCCTTTAAAGACCTTTTTAATAGATCATTGAAGCTTTCCGGAACAAAATAATGGTTGTTTTTGCATTTCCAGACAGGTAAGGGTGTGCCCCAGTACCTATCCCTGCTGAGTGCCCAGTCCTTTGCCTCATTCAGAAAGTTTCCAAACCTTCCATGCTTCAAATGATCCGGTATCCAGTTTATTTTTTCGTTATTTTCAACTATTTTATTCCTTAACTTTGAAACCTTTATGAACCAGGTATCCAGTGGATAGTAGAGTAAAGGTGTATTGCATCTCCAGCAGAATGGATATGTATGCACGATTCTTTCGTATTTGAATACCTTATTCTCATGCTTCAACCTTTCAATTATTTTTTTATCAGCATCTTTGACAAACAAACCCTTCCATGGACCTGTATGGAATTTTCCCTCCCTGTCAACAGGGTTTAAAATCTTAACATTATACTTTTTAGCAATTTCAAAATCATCTGCACCGAATGCAGGTGCTATATGAACAATTCCAGTCCCCTCCTCCGTTGTAACAAAATCACCAGAAACTATAAAGAATACATTACCATCATATTCAATATCAGGTATTAACCTTTCATATTTTCTGCCAAGAAGATCCTTTCCCATCATTCTTTTTATTATTTCAGCCCCTGGTGTTAATTTATCAACAACAGAACATGCAAGGTAATATTTTTCATCTTTATATTTAACAAGACAGTATTCCACATTTTCGTTCACGGCCAAAAATAAGTTAGAGGGTAAAGTCCATGGTGTTGTTGTCCATACAAGATAAAAAGCATCCTCATCTTTTGCTTTAAATTTAACGTAGAGTGAAGGATCCTCCGTATCCTTGTAACCCTGTGCCACCTCATGGCTTGATAATG
>JAVRLI010000072.1:0-5061 GCA_031961525.1 Thermoplasmatota archaeon
GACATGGCTTTTTCAGCAATGTTAATGAGATCATTTGCCTCCACACTGTAACCTTCAGGAACCTCAATCATTATTGTTGTATTGTTCCTCTGATTATGCGAAACAACAGGTATCTTTTCGAGGAATTCTTTATGCTCAGGATAAATTTCAATCAGTTTTGCCCTTACTGTTTCCATGGCGCAGGGACAGACTGTTATGCCGGTGACAGTTACACCTATCATCTTTCTTATTCCCTTATCGTTGTTAAAAGCTTTTGCGAACAATTTATATTTTTCAATACTCTTCCTTCCACTTGGGTTTTTTCTTTCAAGGAAATAATCGGAAACAAGTTCTATTTCAGCATGAGTTGCATATGGATGTTTTTTAAGGAGCATTTTAACTATGTTTTCAGCAAGGCTCTCAATGCTCGAACAGGGCTTTTCAGAACTTGCCTCAACAATCTCCTCTATAATTTCAATGTTTCTTGAAAGATCCGATCCCTTTTTTATGGATGGTAGATCCACAAACAAATTTATTGTTGGTGTTAGTATAACGGTTCTGTCCGGCCTTTTAACAACTATTTGTTTAACAACATTCGTTACACCAACCCTTGTTAACTTATATGTGTAATTTGGCTTCTGTGCCTGAATGTCCGGAAGATTATCTTTAGCTTTCATACCTTTAGGAGAATTATAAAAAAGTATTTAATACTGGTGTTATTAATAGTGATACGAAGGGAAATGTTTGAAATACAGATTAAGTTGAAGGGAACAGCGCTTCAGGAAAGGGACATAGATGATATTCTGATGAACTTTCTATCTGACATTGGCTATCTAAAGGAGATAAAAAATTCGAACGAGGCTGAGGAAATAAAAAACAGCGTTCCATACAGGCTCTTCAAGGAATGCTTTTTATTAAGGGCGGATAGATACTGGACTCCAGAAGAATTAATGGCAACACTTAATACAACAAAGCCAACACTTTACAGGCATTTGAACAGATTGAAGAACCTCGATCTCCTTGATGAGGTTCAGGATGGAAAGGTAAAAAAGTATAGGTTGAGGAATGGAAAATTATCAGATTCCTGGCATTTTGTTGAAGCAAACGTTAAAATCGCCATGGATAATTACAGGAAAATAGTTGATTATATTGAGAAAATGGTGATGAAATATGGTTGAACTTACAATCGGTTCAAAGTGCAGGGTTTATACATATGCTGATGATGGTAAGGTAAAAGAAAATGTTGGAATATTCTCAGGAATAATAAACATTGGTGAGGATTCGGCATTGGTTCTTGAAATGGAGGAGGTTGAGGGAAAGTACAGGATCATACCTTTTAGTGCAATAACTGCAATAGATGTAATTGAATTGAAGAAGGTTGAGGAAAAGAGAGAGGATAAGACAACATATTTCACTTAAGAGGTTATAGTCCGTGATTTACTCATTTTCAAAAATACCTGATGTTCTGAGCTCCAATGAAATTATAGATATTGCGTTCAAAAGAGCTAAGAGAATCAACCTTGCAAAGCATCCAGATAAAGTTGCCATGTTCAGGAACTGGGATATTGAGAAATTGAAGGCAATGGAAAGGTATGTTAGGGATACGTTTAACAATTACATAAAAAAGTTCCCGGATTACAGGGTTGTTGATGATTTTCATAAACAGCTCATGGATGTTCTTATTGATGTTAACACTTACAGAAAGGCATTGTATTCATTAAAATGGGCAAATGAAAGTATAACCAAATTAACAACATCAACAATAAGGAGACTTGAGGGAACAAGGGAACTTGATGATTTCGTTAAAATAATGAAATCATACTTTGGTAGGTTTTCATCATACATTGAGGGTGTTCAGGAATCATTGGAATATTTAAAATATGCAAGGGCGATGCTTTCACAGGTACCAGATATAGATACGGATCTATTCTCAATAGTTGTTGCAGGATTTCCAAACGTTGGAAAGAGTGAACTTGTTAACAGAATTTCATCCGGGAAATCTGAGGTGGCACCATACCCATTCACAACAAAGGGTATAATTGTTGGCCATGCAAAAATAAAAGGAGAGAAAATACAGGTTATCGATACACCCGGTCTTCTGGATAGAGAAATTGAGGAGAGGAACAGGATGGAAAAGCAGGCAATACTTGCTCTCAGATACCTTGCAGATTTGATAATATTCATTTTTGATCCATCAGAAACATGCGGGTACGAAATGGAAAGGCAGATGAAACTTTACAATGAAATTGTATCAAACTTCAAAAGTAAAATAGTAGTGGTGGAAAACAAGGCGGATATTTTTAAATCAGATTCAGAAAATTTAAAAATTTCAGCAAAAACAGGTGAAAATATTGATGCTCTCTTAAAGATTATTGAAAGGGAGATTGGTGATAAGCATGGAGGATGAAATAAAAAAATTCGCGCTTCATAACGCATACGAGCATGATGGAAAGGCTGATGTGAACAGCGTTCTTGGAAAATTACTGTCAAAGGATCCATCCCTTAAGGGAAGAATTAAGGAAATAATACCCCTTGTTAAAAAAATTGTTGATGAGGTAAATGCTCTAGATAAAAATAAACAGAGGGAAATCCTTGAGAAAATTGCACCGGAACTACTTGTTACAAAAAAGGTTGAGGAGGTGCATAGATTACCGGATCTTCCTGATGTTACAGGGCCTGTTGTTATGAGACTTGCACCATCACCTTCAGGACCATTGCATATAGGTCATTCAAGAATGGCGATACTGAACGATGAATATGTTAAAAGGTATGGTGGAAAATTGATCCTCAGGATTGAGGATACAAATCCATACAACATTGAAAAAAATGCCTACGATATGATTAGGGAGGATCTTGAATGGCTCGGTGTAAAAATCCATGAGATTGTTATACAATCCGATAGATTCCAGGTCTATTATGATTATGCTAGGAAGCTCATTGAAATGGGTAAAGCATATATCACACTGTGCAACGAAAAGGAATGGAGGAAATTGAAGGTGGAGAAAAAGCCATGTCCAGATAGGGATCTTGATCCTTCAATTCATTTGGAAAGATGGGAAAAGATGCTTTCAAATGTTTACAAGGATCATGAGGCTGTTTATGTTGTAAAAACAGATCTGAATCATCCAAATCCAGCTGTAAGGGACTGGGCAGCATTCAGGATAATAAGTAGGGCAAGACATCCTAGAACAGGTGAAAAGTATGTAGTTTATCCATTGATGAACTTTTCGGTGGCAATAGATGATCATGACTATTCATTAACACATGTTTTAAGGGGAAAGGATCATTTAAACAACACTTTAAGGCAGCTTTACATTTTTGATTATTTCAACTGGAAAAAGCCTGTCTATATACATTACGGTAAAGTAAGGATAGAGGGATCGATACTTAAAACATCATTGATTAAGAAAGGCATAAGGGATGGATCATTCACAGGCTGGGACGATGTTAGATTGGGAACCTTACTAGCTTTAAGAAAGAGGGGAATAGATCCAGAGGCTATTAGAAAATACTGGATAGATGCTGGTCTTAAGGAAGTTGATATTGTATTCTCATGGGAGAACCTTTATGCATACAACAGAACAATTGTTGAACCAAGAGCAAAAAGGTTCTTCTTTGTATGGGATCCTGTTGAGATAAAAGCGAAAATCAATGAAAAAATTGAATCAAAGGCACCATACCACCCAAACAACCCATCCATGGGTTACAGAATATATAGTTTCGACAGTGATTCAAATTTTTATTTAACAAAGGATGACTGGGATAATATAAAAGATGGTGAAATTTTCAGGCTCAAGGATCTTGGGAATTTCAGAAAGAATGGAAATGTGATTGAATATATAAACAACGATCTATCAATGATTAAAAAACTGAAAATAATTCACTGGTGTCCTGAGAGTTCCTTGAACGCAGAAATTCTAATGCCGGATGGTAATGTTAAGAGAGGATTGATAGAACCTTTAATAAAAAGTATAAAGAATGAAATTGTTCAGCTTGAAAGGTTTGGCTTTGTTAATATTTTTGTTGATGAAATCGTCAAAGGGTTTTTCTCTCATAGGTGATTGATTTTTTAAAATCATTTTTTACCTTTTTCAAAAGATTTTCATTTTCAATAATATTCTTTGCTGTCTTCACAGCTGCGATTATACCCTTCATCAATGAATCTCTAGCAATTTCAGGATCAACAGCTTTTCTGAATTCATCTGTATGCGCTGGTATACCCTCATAGCCAACCTTTATATCAATATGCCCAGTTGGAACAACCTTGCTCACATTTGCCTCATCAGTACTACCGAATCCAGGTGAAACAACCTCATCATAATTTTCAGCCTTTATTCCCATGTTTTTTAATTCATTGAATAAAATTTTATCAATCACCCTGTTTGAAACATAATTTTCATAGAACGGTGTTATTTTATTTATTTCACAGCCTAAACCATAACCAGAGCATATAGCGTTGGCAAGCTTTTTAACATCTTCAAGAAGATTTTTTAAGTATTCGCCAGAACTTGATCTTAAATCCACCTCAAGAACAGCCCTTTCGGGAACAACATTTGATGCTGTTCCACCTTCCCTTATTATCATGCCAACAACAACATGTTTATCTATCTTTATCCTGCTCCTGAGATTGTTTATACCCTGATAAATAAGAATTGCACCATCTAAAGCATTAAGACCCTTATCTGGATCAGCTGCCATGTGCGATGCCTTTCCTTTAACAATTATTTCAATTGTTATATCGGCAAGGGCTTTTCCACCAACACGCCATCTATCATCAGGATGCATGCCAATAACAAAATCAATGTCCTTGAATGCTCCATTATCAGCCATTATTGCCTTGCTACCCGCATACTTACCCCTTCCCTCTTCCGCAGGTGTACCGAAAACAACAACGCTTCCATTCTTTATTATTTTGCTTAAAACTATTGCTGATCCATAAGCCCAGGCAGCGATTAGATTATGTCCGCAGGAATGACCATTTGGCAAGGCATCATATTCGGCAAGAAATGCAACCTTAGGTTTTTCTGAACCATAATCAGCCCTGAATGCTGTATCCATGTTCATGTATGGCTGTTCCACTTT
>JAVRLI010000073.1:0-5112 GCA_031961525.1 Thermoplasmatota archaeon
GGGTGTAACAGGTCTCTATTTCTTCGCAAACCTTACTGGTGGAAAGATATCAAATTGGTCAAGCAATATACCATATCCATTCAATGGTCCTCTCGGAACAGGATCGGTTTATGTTTCAAATGGTGTAGTATATCTTGGATCACAGGGCATGACAGCTGAGGTTTATGTTAATCCAGCATATGTAGTATACTATGGATTCCCCAGTAATATAACATATACAATACCTGAAAATGTTACGATTGGAAGCGTTAATGATTTCATTAAACCTGCAGTTTTCAATTACACATACAACAATGAAACATTACAGGTAGGTGTATATGCATTTGGATTCCTCAGCATGCCATTAATAACAGATGGTTATTATGATCGCTTAGGTCTTAAGGATTTCTGGAATTATAGTTTAACAGTTGTTCCTACCCTTGTAATTCCTTCAGTTAATCCAAATGTTTTTGATACTGTTTACATAACGGGATGGAACACATACCTCTATGATCTTGGCTATCCAACAGATCCATTCAGCTTTGTTATGGCCTATTATGATACACTTGAAAATCCTCACCATACAAACGATAACACAATATTCTTAAGCTACTATGATCCTGAGGATGGAATATATGTTGACTTTGGTACAATTGGTGGTAACACACTAATTCCAGACGTTAAAGGAACTAACCCATTATTCTTCTACATGTATGGTGCATATTCTGGAGGGATCATAAGCGGTATCACACCTGATGGTTTGTTCTATTCAAACCTAATTAGTTTCGATTACGGTGAATACCATGGTACATTCACAGCCAGTGTTGTTGCAAGCCATGGCGTTATTCCTTATAATCTCTACAACAATGGAACATATTATAAGCTAGAAGGAATAGCACCAGGTGCAAAGATCATATCTATTCCAGCACTTTATCTCGGCGATGTATTCTATGGATGGATGTGGGCAGCAGGTTTCGATTACAATTCAACAACAATGAAATGGGTTTATACAGGAGATCACAGGGCACAGATAGAGAGCAATTCCTGGGGCATATCTGAATGGCCAATACTTATGACAGGTATTGGCTATGATGCCATGTCAGCACTTGAGGATGCGCTGATGCTTCCTGGCGTTATGGCACCCGATTATCCTGGAACAGTTTTCGTTCATGCAATGGGTAACGGTGGACCTGGATATGGAACAGATACATCACCTGGCGGTGCATTAATACCAATTACAGTTGGTGCATCAACATCATTCGACTATTTACGTGCATATGGATGGGGCGTTTCACACACAAGTGGTCAGGTAATTGAATGGTCAGATCGTGGACCTGCATACACGGGTGATATAAAGCCAGATGTTGTTGCTGTTGGTGCATTCAGCTGGGTACCTGCAAGCATTAACTATTATGAAGGTTTACCATGGCTGCCTCCAGGTGTTGGAATATTTGGCGGTACAAGCCAGGCAACACCAATGACAGCAGGTGTTGCTGCACTTGTTGTTCAGGCAATGATGGAAAAGCACATGACATTTGATCCAATGTACGTGAAGAATGTTTTGATGAACACGGCTGTTGATCTATACAATGCACCCTACACGCAGGGATCTGGACAGGTAAATGCATACTATGCTGTTGCAACAGTTCTGGGAAACAGTTCTGTTAGTGGATTCACAACAACAAGCTATGCAACATACCAGAATGTAATGGCACAGATTAATGCAGCATTATCCTATTGGCAGGGATTGTTCGGTGGATCAGCATTTCCATCATCGGTACCCATGGCAAACTGGTTTGCAGGTTATTTAACACCAGGTAGTTCAGCACAGAATACATTCACGATTTCAAACCCAACCGATTCAACAATATATGTTACACCGGGATCACAGATATTGAGCCTTGTTGGTGAGAAATCAATAACATTAACATGGAACACAACAGGTCCTGGGTTTTATTCATGGGTAAGGGGTTTCTCAGCCGCATACTATTCTGCAGAATACATTAACTTCAGTGCAGTTTTCGGTCAGATACCTTCAAATGTTGATATGGTTGCAATAACAATCAACACACCCTATCAGTTACCAGCAGGCGCATTCAATATTCCAGGTTTTGTCACACTCTATGTTTATGATTGGAACGGTGTAACAATGAACGTTAGGAATTACTTTGGAAAGGTCGTTCAGGTTCCAAGATCAAGCACCATGAACCTCGTCAATGCTGGATACAACTGGTACAACACACAGATTGTTACAATAAACATGCACGCGAATCCATTTACCATGTATCCATTGATAAGAACTTACATGTACAACGTTGGTGATATTTCAAAGATATATTCGCATCCATGGGATTTACCATTCACACTTACCGTATATTACTTCCAGGAAACATCATGGAACTGGATAAATGTTCCTTCAACACAGATAGCTGTACCCGCCCATGGAACAGCAACATTCAATGCTATACTTAATGTTCCGTCTGATGCAAGCAATGGTGTTTATTCAGGATATGTTACTGTAACAGGTGCAAATGGATTCAAGGAATTAATACCTACTTCCGTGGCTGTTATGACAAATGTTGATAAGGTAAACTCTGTCTATTCATTCGGTGGAAATGATAAGTATAGTCAAGTACCACTCTACAACAACGGTCTCATATACGGTATGGGATCACTTGACTGGAGATACGAGTCGGGAGATGTAAGATTCTATTACTTTGATGTTACAAATACAGGCATAACAGGACTTAACATTCAGATGGTATGGAACGATCCAGAAACATCCGTGGATCTTTTCGTACTTGATCCATATGGATTCATAATCGGTTCAACTGTACCGTTATTATGGAATTATCTTGGCGGTGGTATATTTGCACCATCATACAATATGTTACAGGGTACATCATTAACAGTACCAACAGATGGAACAGGAATTTACACAATTGTTGTGCACCAGACATCAACAGGAGGTTCAATATGGCCCGTTGAAATAAGCGGAACAGTGTCAACACTCGGCATAACAATTTCAGGTCTGAAGGATTATATGTACGGAAATGCAAATGTTAATTACCAGGTAGCATCACCAATACCCATAAAGGATCTTTACTATTCAATAGACAATGGTCCACTCGTTCCTCTCCAGATAAATGGTTTGGCATTTACATCCGGAACAATACCAATTGATTTAACAAAGCTGTCAGCAGGTCAGCATGTTATAACAGTAGAAATGGTTGATTCATATGATTTTGAATTTAAAGCAAGTTCAGTGTTTGTTGATGTTGGAGCTCCACCCGTTGTGACAATAACATCACCATCCAACAATCAATATGTCAGTGGAACGGTGAATGTTCAGTGGAATGTTGCTGGATTGTACATAAGCAATGTTGAATTCACTGTAGATGGTATTCCTTACAATTTCCAGAACAATCAATATACTTTGGATACAACAAAGTTAACTGATGGTCCTCACACAATACAGGTTATGGCAACAAACATGGCTGGTTATTCAGGTTCACAGAGCATAACAGTTATTGTCAACAACAATGTTCCATTTGCCCAGTTCATTTCACCAATAAACAATGAATTTGTCAAAGGAACAGTGAATGTTACATTTGTTGTAACAGGAGATTACATAAAGAACGTTGCCCTTAGCGTTGATAATGAAACAACCAATGTTACAAATAACTATTATCTACTTGATACAACAAAACTATCCGATGGTTCTCATGTGCTTAAATTGACTGTAACAACATTCGGAGGAAAATCATATGTAACATCTGAAAGCATAAATGTTCTTAATACTCCTCCAACTGTATCAATAACATCACCATCATCCGGATCATTGGTAAATGGAACGATAACAATAAAGTTCAGTTATTCAAATGCAAACTCTGTCTGGCTCTACATAGATAGTTATGCTGTGAACGTCACAGGTTTAAATTCATACACATATAACACATCTCTGTTACCCGATGGTAATCATACAATCAAGGTTGTTGCAAACAACTTTGCAGGAAGCTCAAGTTCAGTGATAACAATAAAGACGAACAACCAGTACCTTGTGGAGCAGCAACAGAAATCAACAATTGGCAGTGCAGTTTCACAGGCCTATTACGTTGGAATACCAATAGGCGTAATAGTTGGTCTAGTGATTGGTATAGCTATAGGCTATTATACCAAATCCAGAAAGAAACAATAAATTTTTACCTTTTTTTCTATTTTTGAATTTTTTTAAACAGTAAATCAGAATAGATGATTTTTTAAAAACATATTCAGTGCGGGTGCCGGGATTTGAACCCGGGGCGGAGCCGTGGCAGGGCTCAGTGTTACCAAACTACACCACACCCGCTTCAATCACCTAATTTACAATTGGATTAAAAAATTTTTGCATTCCAGATTTATTTATAAAATTTAATCAATTTTTCATTACAATCTTAACTTTTACGATTCAAAGTAGCACAATTTGTTTTACAAAAACACGACGAGAAAGCTTTGCTTTTTAAAGCGGGGATGGATCGCCGAAATGTTTATATAATAGTTTTTTATATAATAAATCAGAGCGTAAAGCTCTCTCGTCGGGACACGGCGAGTATAGGGGTGAAATGGTTGTGATAGCCAAAACAACCTATACCCTGAACCTTCGCATTTAAATGCGGAGAGTATGTCAGATAAAATTTGCATTGCCACAAATCTAAATTGCGAAAAAGGAAAAACATATATGTTAATAATATTACTAGTAAATATATGGATTTGGAAAGAAGTATAACAGAGACGGTTTCAAAGATTTATGAAACAAAATTATTAAATATTGTTAAAAAAGGAAACATACCAAAACATGTTGCGATAATCATGGATGGAAACAGAAGGTATGCCCAGGAACTTGGTCTGGATCCCACAATGGGCCATATTAAGGGAAGGGACAAGCTTGAGGAATTCCTTAACTGGTGTATGGAACTTGGCATAAAAATTGTCACTGTTTTTGCATTTTCAACGGAAAATTTCAGAAGGAGTGAAAGGGAGGTAAGGGCCCTAATGAATATTTTTAAGGAGACGATTCAAAAGGAGCTTGGGGATAAAAGAATACATGAAAACAGGGTAAAAATAAGGTTCATAGGGAGAAGGGATTTAATTCCA
>JAVRLI010000074.1:0-4892 GCA_031961525.1 Thermoplasmatota archaeon
GGATATACCATTTGTAACATACTTGGATGTGGAAGAAATAATTAATAACTTTAAAAATAACAGCCTTGCAGGTGCTGTTTTTATAAAAAATAAAATAATTTATGTTGGAATAAATATTGTTTATGATAACACAGAAGACATTATTTTTCCTTTCTCAAATAGACTTTTGATTTTAAATATAAACACAAGGGATGATCTTGAAAGAGCATTAAAGATTAGGGAATTACTTGAGGACCGTTCCTGTTTCCATGTACCATAGGTAAAGGTCAAGGCGTGCAAGATCCATTCCAAGTTCATTTGCAATTTCACTCAAAATTTTCTCAATTTCAATATACCTTTTTGGGTTAATTTTTTTATCATTTATGTAATTGTTCTCATATAGTATTTTCAAAATATGCTTGTCTATTATTGCATAATCCTTATAGCCAACATTACGCAAAAAATGGCTCGATTCCTTCATACCCATACCTTTTATGTTTTCAACAAGCCATTCCCTTCTTTCTTCCCTTTTCTTATTTATTAAGATACTTTTTATGGAATTTGCATATTTTTGGTTCTCAACAATATACCTTGCCCTCGTGTTGTAGAACCTGTAACCCAGTTCCCTCAATTTTTCCCTCAGTGATTCATAATCAAGTTTTGCAAAATCCCATGGACCTATTTCCTTCTGAACCTTAAGCCCCATAACTGCAGATGTGTTTGCTGTTAAAATACAAAAACATAGTTCATTGAACCAGGATAGATCATCCTTTTTGAACATTTCTTCAAATTCTTTTATTCTATTTTCCACTTCATTTCCAATCTTTTCCTTCAATGATTCAACTTTTTTAACAAGATCCATTGAAAGAAGAAATGGTATTTTATAGAAAAAATTTACTAATTGAAATTTTAAAATATGATAAAATAGGGGTAAAGTTCAAATATGATGTTTAATTCAACCACGAATGTTAGAACCCTGGAGGTGAAATAAAAATGGAGGTTGCTGGAGATGGCTGTCGGAATTCATATAATAGCGGACTTTTACGGCGTCGATAGAGAGAAGATTAAATATGTAGAGGATATGATGCCTATTTTTGAAAACACCGTTAAGTATGCAAATTTGATTAAGATTTCTTCAGATTATTATCAATTCAGGCCATCTGGATGCAGTGGTGTTATACTTATAGCTGAATCACACCTCTCATTCCATACATGGCCTGAACATGAACTTGTTACACTGGACATTTACACCTGTGGTGATCCAAAACAGGCATACCAGGCCCTCGATTACCTTGAAAAGGCATTAAAACCAAAGAAAATATCACACTTCATAATAGAAAGGGGCGTGGATGTTCAGGAGAATGAAAAAATTGAAGAAACAAAGGCGGTGGTATTCTAACCATGTTCACAATTGTTCCAAGTAAAGTTTTCTTCACTAAAGGGGTGGGGAGGCATAAAAGCAGGCTTGGATCCTTTGAGCAAGCTCTCAGGGATGCAGGTATTGCACAGTTCAACCTTGTTGAGGTAAGTTCAATATTTCCACCCAATGCGGAGATAGTTTCAAAGGAGGAGGGATTGAAGTACCTTAAACCAGGGCAGATACTTTTTGTTGTACTTGCAAAGAATTCTTCTGATGAATATAACAGAATGATATCCGCAGCAGTAGGTCTTGCTGTTCCCAAGGACAGGAACCTTTACGGTTATCTCAGCGAACATCACAGCTTTGGTGAGACTGATAAAGTAGCAGGGGAGTTTGCTGAGGATCTTGCGGCCGAGATGCTTGCATCCACTCTTGGCATAGATCATCACCTTGTATGGGATGAAAATTCACAGAACTGGAAACTGGATGACAGAATTCTATTGACACAGCACATAGTTTCCACCGCTGTGGTTGAAAAGCCATCAGAATGGACCACAGTTGTTGCTGCCGCAGTACTCATCCCTTAATTTTTTTGATTCCCTGTGTGCAAGCTTTATTGGATCTCCTTTTTTTAATATTTCTTCTACAATTTTCTTTGTATCTTCAAGGCTAACAAAATTTCCTGGAGATACAATTTTTTTATTTATTATAAAACCGGCAATCCTTCCATCAACGTAAACATTTTCTTCCAAAATTTTTCCAAGTAAAAGAGATTTTGCAATTCCAATTGTTGGTGTTTTTGCATTTAGTCCAACATAACATGCAAGACCAAAACCCCTGGGATGAATAGTACCATTTCCATCCAGTATGATAAGATCATTACCGCTGTACACTTTCAAAAAAATATTACCCTCCCTGTAGGAAAAATATGTTGGTATGTATGGAAAGTTTGTTTCCATAATACCATTCTTAAAATCATCGATCCTGAGTGATTTATCAAATTTGAAAAGTGAATAGAATGCTTTTCTTCCGGCATAGGATACATCAAAGGATACAATACCATCAAAATTCTTTGTTTCAAAAATAAGATATTTTTTCACATCCTCCTCATATTTCAATATTCTTTTCAGAGGATAGTTACTTTTGAAATCCCTGAAGCGAATTTTTTCAAAGTTCTCAACTCTGTTATTTTTTATTTTTATTCCTTCAGATTCAAGTAGTTCAATCTTTTTCTTTATTCCTTCAGGATGTGTGAATCCTCCGATTGTTGCATCACCTTTAACAACCCTGTGGCATGGAATTTCAATGGGCCTTGGATTCTCTGAGAGCATTTTTCCAACTGCTCTCGCAGATATTGGATCACCAAGTGCAATGGCAAGATCACCGTATGTTGCTACCATACCCTCAGGTATCTGTTTTACAAGATTATAGAATTCACTGTAAAGATCTATTTCAATCATTAGGTTAAAAATTAAATTTAATCATTTAACCTTATTGATTAACAAAATTTCACGCATTTCATCTGGATCAGTTGTAATCAATTCATTCTCATTCTCTGTTCCATAGATTCTTAGAGGAATTCTATAAGGAAAGGATATGAAAAGTGCCTGTGAATAACCATTCTCCTTTGGTTTCTTTGCATTCAGAACATAATCCTCTTCCACTTTTGTTAGTTTGTAAAAATTCTTCATTTCCATACTTATGTTTGCATGCTTGAAAATTACATGGATCAAAGAATTGTTAAGGATATTTCTTCCCCTTACACTTTCAAGGAATTCATCTATTTTATGTGATATAATGTTCATGCTGCATTTCCATCTCCTGACATGCCTGTACATTGTTTCAAGGTATAATGCAGAATAATCATTGGATAGCAATTTCCAGGCTTCATCAACAACAACAATTTTCCTTTCAAAGTTTTTTGTAACCATTGAATAGATGTAATCGAGAATAATAACCATATAAAGTGTAAGGAACTCATCCTTAACGTTTGTTAGATCGAATGATACAACTTTCTTTGATAGATTAATGTTTGTTTTAGAATTCAAATTTTTTAGTGATCCATTTATAAGTTTTTCAAGGTAAAAGGCTATCCTTTTTGATCTATCATCCTCAAATTTTTCAAGCGTTTTAGCAAGATCAGCCAACAAAGGTTTACTTTTTCTTGAGTATAAAGATGTTAAAGCTGCATCAATTATTGCAAGATCGCTTTTACCAAGATCCATTGTTATTGAAAGTATATTTTTAAGAGAGACAATTTTTTCTGAAAGTGATGCATTTGAATACAGATCGAGAGGGTTTATTTCATTACCCCTTTCGCCAACATGAACAACCGTTCCATCAAGCGCCTTAACAAGCCTTGAGTATTCACCCATTGGATCTATGATGTAAATATTCGTTTCAGGATTATTTATCAATTCCCTTATCAGTGTTAATTTTACAAAGTAAGATTTGCCGAATCCTGTTGTTCCTGCAATGACCGAATGGCTTGATGGAAATTCCCATCTGTTAAAGATAACGGGCGTAAGATTTTTATCATTTATTCCGATGAATATTCCATCCCTCATTTCAATGTAATCTGTCAGGAATGGAAAGAAGAGTGAAACGCCATGGCTTTGAATGTACCTTGAATTCTGAATAAAATCCCTACCAACAGGAAATAGATTAAACATAACCCTTTTCTGTGAAAAAATTGCCCTTACGGGTGTGAAGAGATGTTTCCTTAACGTATATGATATTTCATTTGCAATTATTTTTGATTCCTTTTTATTTTTACCCTTTGGAAAAAACGCTATGGAAAAGCTGAAAATTCTTCCCTTACCTGCTAAAATATATTCTTCAAGAGCCTTTGCACTCTCAAGTTTATATTCAAGCTTTTTCGCCCTTGATATCCACCCCCTGTAATCGTTTATTTCACCCTCTATTTTCTCTACTTCCCAGTCAAGAATTTTCAAAATCTTATCATCCTCAACAGGTCTTATGTTCATGTAAATATCAACGGATCTATCGGATCTTATTATTTCCCTTAAAATTCCAAAGCTGAGCCTTTTTGGAAAGTCATGGTTCAATAAGGGTTCATAGTAAAAATTTCCGAATTTTGTGTGATCCCTGAAAAAAATTACACTAAATTCGTTCTCCAATTTCCTTTTCATTCAAAATCACCCAGATAATTAAAAAAACCAATGTTAAAATTGATGAAATAAAGAGAAATTTTATTTTTGATAAATAAACTGAAAGGATGGAAATAGAATAAATTAAAATGAAAAGAAAGTCCCTTTTCTTCAACATCTCATTTATGAAAAGTGCTGAATTTATTAAAAAAATGCCCCATAAAGATTCTGTGAAATAAAATAGTATGGAAGAAAAGGCAAGTGAAAATATATGAAGATAGAGCATTGTTTTCATAATTTCACCACAATGTAAGATATAGATCACTGTATTCATGCATGGTCAGTGGTTCAACATCAATTCCAATGTTTGAAAGACCCTTCCTGAGAACATCATACCTTTCCATGAGTTTCTCCCTCACAAAATTAAAATTCTTTTCACCCTT
>JAVRLI010000075.1:0-4892 GCA_031961525.1 Thermoplasmatota archaeon
GAATCCTGGTATAATATAATAGGCAACGATAAGAATTGCTCCCACTTCAGAAACAGATCTTGCCCAGGAAAGAAGGAAACCTTTTAAAATTGCCCTTAAAAGCAATCTCATTGATATAATTAGAAAACTTTTTCCCTCACTTATTCCAAGTGTTTGTGCCACATTCTCATAATCCATTATTTCTTTCTGGTATGCAACACCAATTTCCCTTATTGAATATGCTGAGGAAAGGAAAAATAAGGTTACAATTACTGCAAAAACAGTATCATCAAAGCTGTAACCTGGAAAAATTTTTGTTAATAGATTCCCAAGGGGCATTGTTGGTTCAAAGGTGAGTAACATAATTACTCCAACAACAGTATGCGGTATCATAATTGGTATTTCAACAACGCTATCCATTGCCCTGTAAAGAATGCTCTTTTTCCTTGACATAACGTATGCATAAGGTAGGGACATAGCAACTGCAATTCCAGCAACAATAGCGCATAATATGTATGTAATAATGATACTCTGAAGAATACCGCTTGAAAGATCTGATAAAATCACGGAAAATGGTTCAAATGTAATTGCTCTGATTATTGGAATTAAAATAAATAGAATGTAAATAAAAGTCAATGGAATAAAAATAAAAAAAAGTTTTGATTTCATTTTATTCATAGGATGATACCGGTAAATAGCCAGGAGCAGGTACAACTAGGGGCATTAGCATTGAAGGTATGTTTGTACCAACGTAGAATGGCTGTGTCAATGGATCAAAGCCATTAGCTGATAGATAACTCTTTCCCATGTTTGTTATCAGAGCATAAACGTATTGAATTGCCTGCTGATTCATATAATTCTTAAGTATTGTCACTGCATAGAATATTGGTGCTCCGGGTAAATTCCCAACATTATCCCAGGGAGGACCTGACGTGTTGATTGTTGAATAGAATTCACATATCGTTTTGTTTGTGCTTCCAAGGTTAATCCAGGGTGAAAGACCGTTTTGGCCATTTTCATTTTGATAATAATACAAATTCTGGTTTATGGCCTGTGATTTATAAGTTAAAGCATAAGCTATGGCACCGCTCGCAAGATAGCTATCAAGCCCTATTTCAACAGTTGTTAACTTAAATGTACCGTTTAGATACTTTGAAATGAAAAGCTCATGGTAGAGAGCAAGTGAATCATTAACAGGGTATCCAAGCTTTCCAAACCAATCGTTCCATGCCTTGTTGTATTTCATAAATGCTGAAAAGTTATGGTTGAACGCAATCTGAACATATGGATTGCTCCAGTTTGTGTAAAGTATACCTGCAAGTTTCATTGTTTCTATTATCTGAAAACCGCTCGGATCTAGTGATGCGTTTGAAGTTCCAACAGTAATATTCTTTGCCGTGAGGTTTTCAAACCAGTATGGCCAGGATGGACTTATTGCATACTTGCTATTTTTCCATGTTATAGCCATTTCGTTTGTTGCAAAAACAATTTCCCAGGATGTATAGTTATCTTTTTTCACCAAATTTTCATAAAGAACAGGGGCTGAGGCTGAAATGAAAACACTGAAGTTTGTACCAGCTTCTGCCTGTCTCACACCAGATAAGGATCCTGCAAATGTCATTGCCACCTTAACGCCTGTTATATTCTCAAAAGCAGGGTTGAACTGCTTTCCAAGGACAAGTTTTAATGATCCAGCTGCAAATGCCTGTATGTAGGATCCTTTCTGTGGTGATGGTGAATATGCAAGTAAATACCCTGCACCGAAACCTATCAAAATACCAACTATGAAAACAACTATTATTGCTGTTATACCTTTGGATGCCATATGCTCCATCATGCATATCGGATATTTAGGTTTTTTGCGCAACCTTTTAAATCATGCAATTTTTTCATTCATCATGGTTTATGAACCCAGTGAGGATACATTTTTCCTTCTTGATAACATAAAGCCGGAAGGAAAAATACTTGAAATGGGTGCAGGGTCCGGTTACATATCAATAGAGCTAGCAAAGAGAGGTTATGATGTATATTCTGTGGATATAGATGATGAATCAATCCAATTTATTAAAAAAGAGGCGGAAAAAGAGCATGTGAAAATTAATAATATAAAATCAAACCTTTTTGAAAACGTTAAGGGAAAATTTGATACAATAATTTTCAATCCACCCTATTTACCGGGTAAACCTGAAGAGGATAGAACAATATATGGTGGTGAAAGGGGTCAGGAAATAATTGTTGAATTTTTAAAAAATGCTGGTAAGCATTTAAAAGATAACGGTAAAATATATTTGATAATGAGTTCATTCAACGACATTGAAGGAATAATAAAAAAATTCAGGCAGTATGATTTTAAAGAAATAGCAAGGAAAAATTTCTTCTTCCACAGCATATTTTTATATGAAATTACAAAAAGAAAAGATTAATAAACTCTGCACCATCTGGAATAACCTTAATGGATGGATTCCTTATCCTTGAGGATGGTGAGGTTTTTAAGGGCAAAGTTTTAGGGTCACCTATTCCCTCTTTTGGTGAAATTGTTTTCACAACATCCATGCAGGGTTATACAGAAAGTATCACGGATCCTTCCTATGCCGGTCAGATTCTAACATTCTCCTTTCCTTTGATAGGTAACTATGGAATAAGCTGGGATCACAGGGAATCCGACAATGTTTGGGTGAGGGGAATAATAGCATCACAGATCTTCCAGGATCCTGAGAACAGATATTCCATATCAAACCTTGATGAATTTCTGAAAAGATACAATGTTCCTGCTTTAGTTAATATTGATACAAGGAAATTGATAAGAAAGATCAGGGAAAAGGGAACAATGGTTGGTGTAATTTATCCCGGAGAATTGGATAAGAATAAAAAGGATGCCATTTATTTGTTAGAAAATTCAATCCATCCGGATAAAATTAAACTTTTTAAAAAGACAGCAAGCAGGGAGATAAAATTTTACAAGGGAAAGGGGAATCTAAACATTGCGCTGATTGATTTTGGTGTGAAATATGGAATATTAAAAAATTTACTTGAGATTGGTAATGTAACATTAATACCATACTACATGAGAATGTACATAGATGAATTCGATGCAATTGTTCTTTCAAACGGACCCGGTGATCCCTCTCATGAGGATCTTGAAAGTTTCATAGAAAATTATATTAAAAGGATAAAGAAACCAATGCTTGGTATCTGCCTTGGTCACCAGATACTTGCAAGATCCTTTGGCATAAAAACATACAAAATGAAATTCGGTCACAGGGGAGTTAACCATCCTGTTAATTTTAAAGAAAAGGTTTTGATATCAACACACAACCATGGCTTTGCAATATCCGATAAAGTTCCTGAGAACATTAAAATAACACAGAGGGACATTAATGATGGCACTGTGGAAGGTTTTGTTCACCTTGATCTACCGGTTATGGGTGTTCAGTATCATCCCGAGGCAAGACCAGGAACGCATGATGCAAGGATTATTTTCAAGGAATTTGAAAGAATGGTGAAGGATTATGCCAAGGGATGAAAGTATAAGGAACATTCTCATAATAGGTTCAGGGCCCATAGTTATAGGACAGGCTGCGGAATTCGATTATTCAGGAACACAGGCATGCAAGGCATACAAGGAGGAGGGTTGCATGGTTGTTGTTTTAAATCCAAATCCTGCAACAATACAGACTGAACTTGAGTTTGCGGATGCTGTTTACCTTGAACCAATAACAATACAGAACATTGAGAGAATAATAGTTGAAAATAAAATTGATAGCATTGCATCCAGCTTCGGTGGTCAAACAGCATTAAACATAATCCATGATCTTGAGGAATCCGGCATAATTGAAAAATATAAGTTGAAGGTGCTTGGCACAGGTCCTAAAGGAATAAAAATAGCTGAGGACAGGGATGAGTTCAGGAAATTTCTGTTAAGCATAATGGAACCTGCCCCATTGGGAATAAAATGCACAAGCATGGATGATGTCATGCTTGCAATTGAAAAGATAAGGAATTTTCCAATGATTGTTAGGGCATCATTCGCCCTTGGAGGAACGGGAAGCGGTGTTGCAAAAAATAAAGATGATTTATTAAGGCTTGTTGAGGATGCTCTGAACACAAGCCCGATACATGAGGTTTTGATTGAGGAATCTTTATTAAATTTTCAGGAGTTTGAGCTTGAACTTATAAGGGACAAAAAAGGAAACAAGATCGTTGTATGTTCAATGGAAAACATAGATCCAATGGGTGTCCATACGGGTGAAAGCATTGTTGTCACACCTTCATTAACTCTTAGCGATGATGATTATCAAAAATTGAGGGATTCAGCGTTCAAAATAATTGATGGACTTGAAATAATTGGATCCTGTAATATTCAATTTGCCGTTGATCAAAAAACTGGAAAATACTATGTTATTGAGGTTAATCCAAGGACATCAAGATCCAGCGCACTTGCATCAAAGGCAACGGGTTTCCCAATTGCAAGAATTTCAGCAAAGATCTCTCTTGGGTACAATCTTGATGAAATAATAAATCCTGTTACTGGATCAACATACGCATCCTTTGAACCAGCCATTGATTATATAACAGTGAAAATTCCAAGATGGCCCTTCGATCGTTTCAGGGATGTGGATAGAAAAATAGGCATGTCAATGAAGTCAACAGGTGAAGCCATGGGCATTGGCAGAAACTTTGAGGAGGCATTGATGAAAGCCTTATACTCTTTGGATCAGGATTATTATTATCTAAAGGAATTGAATCTTTCAAACAATGAAATTGAATATTTAATAAAAAATGCAAATGATCAGAGAATATTTGCAATAGGTGAAGCCTTGAGAAGAAACTGGGATATTGGTTACATATCAAAACTTTCAGGCTGGGATACATTCTTTGTTAAAAAAATAAAAAATATAGTTTTTTATCAAACA
>JAVRLI010000076.1:0-5025 GCA_031961525.1 Thermoplasmatota archaeon
TATTTTCAATCTTTCCTGCTGCACAGCCCGCTATAAGATCCTTCATGGGTATACCGGCATCCGCAAGGGCCACCGATGCTGCTGTAAGACCAGCTATTCTCGTTCCTGCATCCGCCTGAAGAACCTCAATGAAAACATCTATGCTTGTTCTTGGGAATTGTTCAAGGAAAACAACTGAACTAAGGGCATTTGATATAACTAGTGAAAGTTCTATTGATCTCCTGTCAGGCCCTGGCTTTTTTCTTTCATCAACTGAGAATGCTGCCATGTTGTACCTCGCCCTTAAAACAGCCTTGCTTGGATCCTGAAGATGCTTTGGGTATACCTCTCTGGGTCCATAAACTGCAGCAATGATCTTGTTGTTTCCCCATTCTATGTATGCTGAACCATCTGCCCTCTCAAGAACACCTGCCTCAATTTTAATTGGTCTCAATTCATTGTACAATCTACCATCAATCCTTCTACCATTCTCATCAATAAGCTTTATATCACTCTTCATTCCACCCATATTAATCTACCTTCTTTGAATTTGAAAGGAATTCCTTTACCCTATCTGTAAGACCTATTGTGTGCGCTTCCCTCTCAATAATCCTTATTGCACCAACAACCTTCATAATATCATCAATCTTTCCATCTATCCAGATAACACCATTTTGCCCAACGTATATTTTTGTATTTGTTAATTCCTTCAGAACCTTTATCATGGATCCATCCTTTCCTATTATCCTTGGAACCTTTGTTGGTGAAACAGTGATAACATGACCACCCTCAAGCTTTCTCAGACCCTGCTCCTTCAACGTAAGCCATACTTGTTTCACCTCATTCACACTTGAAACCTTTGCAAGTATCGTATCACCAACGTTAAGGTATTTTCCTGTGTCACCGAATTCAACCTTCCATGGTGTATCATTCACATGCAATGGTGCAAGGTATGGTGCATTTATGTCAACAACCCAGTTTGATGGTGCTATATCCACAATTTTACCTATTACCTTATCACCCTTCTGTGGCTGATACCTGCCTGATAATGGAATTATGTTCACATATCCTGATTTTATTGATTTCACACCAAGGTATTCAGCATATGCAACTCCATTTTCAACAAAAATTCCATTGCCCGGTTTATTACCCTGAAGATTGATAGGATCACCGGGCAGAACAATTTCCCTAATTTTTTCCATTTTTTCACCCTTTTACAATCTTTGTTTCAATATTTCCATGCGTTTTTTTGTTCAGTACATCATAAAATTCTGTCTGCATTCCTGCAGGAATTTCAATCACACCAATCCAGGAACCATCGTTCTGCCATTCCTCTTTAATTATTGAACCCATCCTTGCAAGATCCTGGTATATTTTTCCATAGTTTTCTCCAGATACCTTTACCGCTATTTTTATCTTTTCAATTCTAATTGGTATAATTGCCTTGATTTCCTTAAGAACGATTGGTATCTGTTCCTCAACACTTTTCATTGGATCTATATGAACCTTTGCCTCCTCTATAGCCTTCTCTATTCTTTGAGGAGGATGCGGTGCATTCGTTTGTGGATTTATTGCATTCTTTGCAATCTCTGCAACAATCTGCCTTTTCTTTTCTTCAAGCATTTTTCTTCTCTGCTCTGTTGTTAACTGTACCTGTCCCTTAAGAATGATCTGCTTTGCCACAGTATTTATATCATCCGTTCCGAATATTTCTTTTAATGTTTCTTCACCCACCTTATCCCCTTTTTTTGCATCCTTAAAAACCTGATCAATTACCATGTAGTCAACAATGTTAACATTCTTTCCCTCTTTTATAAGATCCACAACCTTTGGATCAATGAGTATTTCAAGTCTGTGACCCTTCACCTCATATCTCGCAATTACCGCATCCTCAATCCTCACCATACTCCTTCACACTTTAGAAACAAATGGTTGAACTTCCTCTGGGCTCAGTATTCTGAATTTTGATCCCTTTGTTATTACACCTATTTCAACGTTCAGTGGCTGTGATTGATCCTCGCTCACCATTTTCAATGCCTTAAGTGCAAGAAGAATAGCATCCTCCATTGAAAGGTTCTCCTGATATTCCTTTTCAAAGAATGCCATTATTGTTTCCCTTCCCCTTCCTATGCATGTTGCCTTGTATCCTGTGAAGGCTCCACTGGGTTCAGTTTCAAAGAGATAAATATCTGTATCATCGATTCCTGCAATCAACAGTGATGTTCCAAAGGGTCTCACCCCTCCATACTGTGTGTACTGCTGAACATAATCGCTTATTTTCTTAACAAGTGTTTCCACCTTTATCATTTCATTGTATGTGACCTTCTCAACCTGTGCAGTCAACCTTGCATAATCAACAAGTATTCTTGCATCTGCCATAAGACCGGATGATGCCGCACCTATATGTTCATCTATAATGTATATCTTTTCAATACTTTTTGGTTCTATCAATCTACTCCTCACCTTTTTATCTATTACAAGTGCAACACCATCCTTGAATTTAATACCAATAGTTGTTGAGCCCATCTTTACTGCTTCCCTCGCATACTCTACCTGGTACAGCCTTCCTTCAGGGGAGAATACAGTTATTGCACGATCATAAGCCATTTGTGCAGGTTGCATATATTCATCACCTCATATTTCAATTGATAAACATCTTTTTCCTTATAAATCTTTCATTTTAAAAATGGATAAAATTTTTTTGTAAGGTATTTTTGTTTTTATACCAAGGGGATGGAACTGTGTTCTTGATGCTTCATAACCCATTTCATTTATTTTTTTAATGAAAAAATCTATTCTTGGTATGTTTTTTCCCGCCCTTTTCGATAATTCCTCAAGTGAATAGAAGAAAAGTATGTTTTCATGTTTGGATATTTTTATTAAATACTCAATTTTTTCTTTATTTTCTATATAATCATCAATTTTCAATTTCTTAAGAAATTCATGGTTGTGGATGTTCCCTATCCACAGGGGTCCTATTTTTTTATTATTTATATTATAAATTTCTTGTATTTTTTCAACCATTGTGAAAGATTTTTTTGAACCTTTCTGCACCCTGAAGAATATTCTGTAATAGTATCCACCAAAGTATGTTAATATTGGATCTATGAAAAGTTCATATTCCATAGCTTTTTCCATTATGTATTTCCATAGTATTCTTACACCAATCTCATGCTTTAAATAATTTCTTTCACCCTGAGCATGGTAAAGCATGATGGATTTATTTCTGTTTGTTCCTGCAAGGTTGGGAAGATCTGTTGCTGTTAAACCAATTATTCCATTGTTCTTTATTGATTTAAGTGAAAGATCAATGAATGGAACAGGTGATCCGTAAGGATCGATATCAATGTAATCAAACCTTTTTTTAGGAAAACATATTTTTGCATCATAGTCCGTTATTTCAGCATAGGAATTGTTAATTTCCCTGTTCCTTAAAATGAATTCCCTTGCGTATGGATTCTTTTCATTTATTGTTACCTTTCCACCGCATTCCTTTTCTATTCTGAATCCCCTCACACCAGATCCTGCCAGAAGGTCAAGTGCTGTGAATCCATCCCTGAAATAATTCTTTAGTATAACAACTGTTAGATCCCTTGTTATTGTTTGCATTTTGCTGTAATACACACCAGATCTTTTACCGGGCCCTTTACATTCATAAAGTGTTGGTAGATCCAGTAAGACCATTCCCTCCCTGATTATCATGATTAAACCTGTTCACCCTTTATAATGCTAACGATTTTAAATGGTATGATGTTTCTGTTCACAGGTGTTACCTCAAGTATTCTGACATCATCCATTCTTCTAATATCCTGGAGTATTGGGTTTCTTGATTTTTTATTCAAAGTCATTATTATATTCTTTTCCATATCAAGTATTTCCTTCACTTTTTCTGCAAACTTTTTTGATTCAAGTTCCATCTTTCCAATCTCATCAATAACAATAATGTCCTTCTCCTTTGCCCTTTCAAGTGCATTTACACCAAGTTCATCAAGAACCTTTACATCAACACCGTATTTCCCTACCCTGTACCTTGATTGTATGTAAATTGAAGCGAGAACAGCCTTTTCCTTGGTTGCCCAGTCCATTATTGTAAAACCAATCCTGTTTCTGTTTTCAACGATCTCTTCAGTTATAATTCCACCTATTGTGTATTCCTTTTCAAGTAATTCAATTGTTTTAAGCAATGTTGTTGTCTTTCCCACACCCGGTAAACCGCTTATACCGATTTTAACGTACATATCAATCAACCCTTATTTCCTTAACAAACATTAGAGGATATTTCATTTCATCAATATATTTCATTGAACAGTATGCACGAACATTGTTATATTTTATAACAAGATCAACCTCAAGCATATCACCTGTTAATGTTAAATATTTGTAAATTCCCCTGTTCTTTTTTATCCTATCCCTGTTTATTTTTACCTTACAGTCCTCAACAAATGGCTGAACCTTCACACTTTCTTCAATCGCCCTTTCAAGAACTTCTACATTATTTTTGTTTATTGGTGTACCTACGAACTGATGGTATATTGTACCCATCTTTATTCCAGCCTCGAAAACAGCCCTTTCCCTATCATTACAGTTGAAATATTTCTTTGCAGGATCTTCCATTGTATATGGATATGCAAAACAATATTATTATTTTTTAGTTTTTCATGTCAATATAGTCCTCACATGGAACATCCTTGCCAAGAGATTCCTTCATTTCCTCAGCAATCTTTATACATTCAACCTTTTTATGTGTTGTGAAATCAATACCAAGGAATTTAAGTATTCCCTTTGCTGCCCTGTTACCATCTGCAACAGCACTTATGAAATCCTTTGTTTTATTTACAGCATCCCCGCCTGCAAATATTTTTGGAATTGATGTTTGTCCCAATGAATTCACAACAATTTCATTATCCTTCATGCTTAACTTTTCAGCAATCTCTCTGGGAAGGAATGATACATCCGTTCCCTGCCCTGTTGCCTCAATTATTGTATCACATTCAAGGAAATATTCAATATCCTTAATTGGAACAGGCCTGAGCCTTTTTCCTGATG
>JAVRLI010000077.1:0-4926 GCA_031961525.1 Thermoplasmatota archaeon
ATGCCGGTGTTGTTATAGTTGCTGATGGAGAGAAGGAAACGGATCTCAGGCTTGAGAGGGTTTTGACCAATGATCCTGGAATAGGTGTTGTCAGGCATGCGGATGCAGGTTATGATATTGCAATAAGAACAGCAAAAGAAAAGGGAATAAAAATGCCCATGCTTAAATAACAGTTTACAAAAATGATAAAAAGTGTTTAAATATTTATTTTGATTACAGGAAACAGTGATATGGAAAAATGGAATTTGAAAATTTAATAATGGAACTTGAGAGAAAAAAGAACGAGATAGATAGGGCTATAGATGAATACATAAAGAAATATGATGGAGAACTTTATGAAATGGTTGACTATGCTCTGAGGGATGGAAAAAGGCTGAGGGGCATAGTTCTTCTTTTAACAGCACAGGCATTCAAAGGAGATTATGAAAAGGCATTAAGGCTTGCGGTTAGTGCGGAGCTGGGTCATGCAGCAAGTTTGGTCCATGATGATATTATTGATAAAAGTACGGAAAGGAGAAGGAAACCAACATTATGGAAGAAGTATGGTGTTGAAAGGGCTGTTATATTACCCCATTTACTTGTATCCGAATCACTTGAGATTGCAAGAAGGGAGGGTCCTGAATTTTTAAGGGTAGGTCTTGAAACCTGGTCAAAGGCATCCATGGGAGAATACTTTGATATAATGGCCATGGACAGCAAAAACTGGCCAAACATAGATTATTTAAAATTGATTGCCCTGAAAAGCGGATCACTCTTTGAGGGTGCTGCTGAAATAGGTGCACTATGCTCCGAGGAAGGTAAGAAGGTATTGAGCGATGCAAAAAGGTATGGAATGGCCCTTGGCATTGCTTATCAGCTCACCGATGATTTGATTGGATACCTGAATGAAAAGGAGGGTGGAGGATCCCAGGATCTTTTCTCCTATTACATAAAAAGGGAAATAGGTGAAAATATTGATCTAAGCCTTGTTATAGGATTCCTTCTCTTCAAGGTAATGAAGGAATTTGACATAATTAGAACATCAATACTTTTTGAAAAGAGTGAATATTTAAAACTCTTCCCAATATTTTCAGTGCTTGAAATAATGAAGGAAAATGGAGATATATATTCACTTGTGAAGGAAGTTTTGGGGAGCTACATATAATCATTTTTCATTTTTTAAAATAATGCTTATTGAAAGACCAATTATTACAAAAATGAATGAAAAATAAAAATTGAAATCAAAACCGTAGTTCAGAATGACAGGTATTGTGATTAATGGTCCAAGAACCCATCCCATGTTCTGTGCCATGTTCAGTATGCCCTGTGCCCTTGCCTCCTTTTCCTTGGGTGCAACCTTGGCCACATAGGTTGATGCAGCAACTATTAGTGCTGACCATTTGAAACCCGAAATTATTTCAGCTAAAATCATTAACTGGGGTGAATTTATCTTTGAATAGAGGATAAATGTAATTATGTATCCAAATATGCCTGTTGCCATGATATATTTTGCCTTTATTTTATCTGCAAGCATGCCAAAAACTGGCATAAAAATCACAATGGATATTGATTCAACACCATAGAGAAAACCAACCCATTCGCTTGAAAATTTATTTGAAAAATAAACTGGTAAAATTGAATAAACTTCACCTGAAGCGGTCATGGTAAAAAATACAGCAAGTGAAGCAAGCATTACGTTCCTGTTTGTTCTCCATATGTTTATTGCATCTCTTATGTGTAGGGGGAACCTTCCAGGTTTTCCCTCATGTCTGAAGGTAGGGAATGGAATCTTTCTTCTATCAATCTTTGATCTTTTCTCTTTAATTACACTCTGGGAAATTATTGCAGATAAAAGAAAAAGAAATGTTGAAATCAAAAAGATATACCTTGGATCGTTGTGGAAAAATAGAACAACCAAACTGCCTGTTAAACTTCCAACAGTATACCCAAACTCGGAGAATGAATTGAATATACCGAAATAAAGTCCCGTGTTATTGTTTGATATTTCAACAATCAGTGCACTTGCTGCAGGTGTTGACATGGATGAAAAAAGGCCCTGCATTGATCTGTAAAATAGAATAATTACTGGTGATACGGTCATTCCTATGAGAAGGAAAAAAATTCCTGATATGAAATTACCCATTGTTATGAAAATCTTTTTAAGACCTGTGGAATCTGATATCTTTCCCCATGGGTATTGTGATATACCTCCAAAAAGATTGAATGTTATTGATAAAAATGTTATGAAAATTATTGAACCACCTATCATTTCCATATAAACTGGAAGGTATGGCCAGGCCATACCCCAGCCTACATTTGCCAGTAAGTATGCAAGAGAAAGACCCAAGAGGTTTCTATCCTTATACCAGGACATTTTCCTTGAGAATTGAAAGTATAATAAAAACATTTTCTGAAAAATTTTATTTTTGTGATTGAAATATGACTTAACATGAAATTTATCATAATAACCGGTGGTGTTATATCCGGTCTTGGTAAAGGAATTACAACATCAAGTATTGCAAAGTTAATGCAATCAATGGGTTTCAATGTTAATGTTATAAAGATAGATCCATACCTGAACTATGATGCAGGAACAATGAACCCATACCAGCATGGTGAGGTTTATGTCCTTGATGATGGAACTGAAGTGGATCTTGATCTTGGAAACTATGAAAGGTTCCTTGATATTTCACTTTCATCAGACAACAATATAACAACAGGTAAAGTTTATAAAACCGTAATTGAGAAGGAGAGAAGGGGTGAATATTTGGGAAAGACTGTTCAGATAATACCGCACATTACAGATGAAATAAAGAGAAGGATAATGAATGTTGCCAATAAATCTAAAGCAGATATTGTTTTAATCGAAGTTGGTGGAACGGTTGGTGATATTGAATCAATGCCATTCCTGGAGGCATTAAGGCAGCTTGGAAGGGAGGTTGGTGAAAATAACAGGATATTTGTACACACAACACTTGTTCCAATAGTTGATGTTGTTGGTGAACAGAAAACAAAACCAACACAGCACAGTGTAAAGGAATTGAGGGCAATTGGTATTCAGCCTGACATGATAGTTGGAAGGTGTAAGGTAAATTTAACAAAGGAAACAAAACAGAAAATTTCAGATTTCTGCGATGTTCCTGTTGAGGCTGTTATAAGTGCACCTGATGCAAAGAATTCGGTTTATGAGGTACCCATAATCTTTCAGGAACAGAAGGTTGATGAGTACATAATTAAAAAACTTGGACTCCAAAGAAAAAGTACTGATCTAACAAACTGGAAAAAATTTCTTTCAGATCTGGAAAATCCAAAGTATGAGGTAACAATAGCTCTCGTTGGAAAGTATGTTCATTTGAAGGATTCATATTTAAGTCATACGGAAGCCTTAACGCACATTTCATCACATCTCGGAACAAAGATTAAAATAAAGTGGGTTGATGCTGAAATGCTTGAGAATGGGAAGGAGAGCCTTGAGAATGTTCATGGTATATTGATACCTGGTGGTTTTGGAAAAAGGGGAACTGAGGGAAAAATACTTGCTGCAAAATATGCAAGGGAAAATGGTATACCTTTCCTTGGCATATGCCTGGGTTTTCAGATGGCTGTTGTGGAATTTGCAAGGAATGTTCTTGGGTATAAGGATGCAAACAGTACAGAATTTGAGCCCGAAACAAAACATCCTGTTATTGACCTCATGCCAGAACAGAAAAACCTGAAGGATCTTGGAGGAACAATGAGGCTCGGTGCACAGAAGGTTATAATAAAAAAGAAAGGCATTGCATATGATCTTTACGGTACGGATGTAATATATGAAAGGCACAGACACAGGTATGAGGTAAATCCTGATTACATAGATGAAATTGAAAGGAATGGGATGATTTTCACTGCTGTTGATGAAACAGGTAGAAAGATGGAAATATTTGAGCTGAAGGATCATCCCTTCTATGTTGGATCTCAGTTCCATCCTGAGTTCAAGAGCAGGCCATTGAATCCTTCAAAATTGCACTATGGATTCATCAAGGCTGCAATAGAATACGCCTACAAAAATAAATTGTAAATCCTTATTATTTCTTCAATACTTTTATCCCAGGAATATTTCATTGACTTTTCCAGTCCGTTTTTTCCAAGTTTTTCTCTCTCTTTATCATTTTCAATCAAATAAAGAATTGAATCTGAAAGCATTTTTATATCATTTGGTTCAACAAGTATTCCATTCCTATCATCAACAAGTTCAGGTATTGCTGTTGTATTGTAAGCTATTACAGGTTTACCTGCACTCATGGCATTTAAAATAGATAAACCAAAACCCTCATTTATACTCGGTGAAACATAAATGTCCATGGATGAAATATAATAGGGCATGAGTCTTTCCTCAACCGCACCCGTCACTTTTATTCTAAAATTTTCATCGCTAATCTTTTTCTGAATATCGTCGAGTATTCCCTTAAATCCAGAAACCTTAACATCCTGATTAGGTCCAATAACCAATAACATTGAATCTTTATTTTTTTGAGAAACACTCCTCCAAGCATCAATCAAATCCATTATACCTTTACCCTTCGATATCCTCCCAACAAAACCCACAATTTTCTTATCCTCTGGAAGATTCAGGAATTTTCTTGCTTCAATTTTTTCAGGAAATTTTTCATATTCCCTCCCATGTGGAACAACAAAAATTTCCTTTTTAACACCAATTTCCTCAAGCTTTCTTTTAAGAAATTTGCTTGGAACAATGTAAGCTGAACAATCTGAAGTTATTGAAGATCTTTCAAATAATGAAAGTATCCTTGAGAATTCCCATCCTGTACAATTAACAATATCCTTACCGTATATGATGTGAACATGCTTTATAATAACTTTTCTTTTAAATTTCTTTTCAATGGACAGAGAATAGGATGAAAGGTATGAATGTGAATGTATGATATCAAAGTTGCCATGATCCATTCT
>JAVRLI010000078.1:0-4774 GCA_031961525.1 Thermoplasmatota archaeon
TTTGCGTATTAATTTTTCATTTTTAAATTTTTTTATATTGACATCTTAATTATTAAAAATTGGTATTTAATGAGTAATTTTTAAATATAGATAGAACCATAACTTCAAATTGAAGATCCCCAGCCCGGAGGTATATATAATGAAAGCTGATACAAAAGTAACACTGAGGATAAGTCAGGTGGAACTTGATGCAATAGACGATTTTCTTGTAAGGCATCCGGAGTACAAAACAAGGTCCGATTTCATAAGGTACGCTGTTATGAACACAATACAACAGATGGAGAAAGAACAGTTCGGTACTGAGGTAGTTCAGGTAAGGCTTAGTAAAATGGTTTTGAACATTCTATCTGACATGGTAGATCTTGGACTTTTTCTCGACATCGACAACGCTGTGAATTATTTCCTGAACAGATCAGTTCAATCAAGTAGATTAAACGAAGAAATTTCAACCATGCTGCATGGATATTCAAATTCAACAAAGTTGATTGATAACTTCAGGGAGGAAATGCTGGGCAGGGGTAAAAATGAAATAAAGAAAAAGGGTGACATGCATGATAGATGATTCAAAACAACAGATTTTTGAAGATATGTCAAAGGAATTCCTGGATCCTCTCACAGTACCAATAATAGGGTTTGGCGGTGCAGGTGGAAATATCCTTGAAAAGGTGAGGGAAAAATTGGATAAGGATCAGGATTTACAGTCATCAAATGTAAAAACTATTCATTTTTCAACCAAGAGCAGGGATTCAAGAAAACTCAATGTAAATTTCCAGTTTCAAATATCATCACCCATTTTAGGTGAACATGATGATACTGAAGGTTTCGTTGAAGTAGGAGAAAAAATACTTGAAGAAACGCTCGAGAATCTTTCTGCAATAAAACCCGAGCTGTTAAAGGATTTTAAAAATGCTGAGGCCATAATACTTGTTGCAGGTCTTGGTGGTGGCATGGGTACGGGTGGTATCATTGAAATGCTAACATACCTGAACCATCAAGCACCCTGGGTACCTGTTGTTGTGATATTAATATGGCCATTCCACTTTGAAAAAAGGAGCATAAGTGTGAGGGATTACCTTGGAAAAATAGTGGAAGTTTCACATACTGCTCCAATAATCATATCAAACCAGGAATTTTTCAAAAATGCAAATAAGGATGAAAAATTCAGTGATCTTCTTGATAGAATTAATGAAGCGGCCGCGAATAAAATAATGGAAATAGTAAACAGAATAAGGAAGGAAAGGGAAATAGCTTTCAGAGAATTGCTTGGAAAAATATTTGATGAAGAGTTTGAATTTGCAACAAAAGAATTAAACTTAATTGCAAAATAATTTTTTTAATTTTTTTTATACAAGGCTCATTTCTTCAACTTCTATTTCTCCAACACCCTTTATACTCTTTACCTTTTCCTCAAATTTTTCAGTAACGCCCGCTTCATCCTTCACAATTATGTACATTAAAATGGCATTCAAACCGAATGCTATTGGTTTGATCTGCATTCCTTTAATTTTTACCATGTCCTTTACCTGTTCTTCAATTCTTTTCATAAGATCTTCAACGTTCACTTCCAGATCCTCGGGTAGTATTTTATAAATTATTCCAACATCTCCCATTAAAAATCACCTACGGACCTTCAAAACCGCATTTTGGACACTTATACCTTATTCCCATATCCCTGCAGTTTTTGCATCTGCCTATCAAGTATTCTCCGCAGTTTGGACATTTGAATATTACCGAACCTTCCTCAACAAGTCCTTTACCGCAAGATATACAGAATTCCACTTCCATCAATTTCACCTTGATTGGAGAATAGATAAATTTATAAATACTTTTCCAAATCAAATTCATTAAAGCTTTTTATTATTTTGTTTCTAACATTTTTATCAATCTTTCTCGATTTTGATAAGAGATAAAGTGCTCCTCCAATAATATTTTCATATCCCTTAAAGAAAAGTGCATTTGGAAACCTTTTCTTCAACATTTCAACAATTGCCTGTGAATTCATCACACCACCAAGAAAACCTATCCTTGAATTTTTTCCAACAACATTCACAAGAACGTTCATAAGAGCTATAAGTTCTTCCGCAGCCTCCTCCAGTATCATTCCAGCGATTTTATCACCGCTTGAATATGCTATATCAACAAGTTTTGCCAGGCCTGCTATTTCTTCAACCTTAAAATCATAAAAAAGTTTGTTCATGTATTCTTTAAGTTCCATTCCCTTATAGTTGGTAATGAGATCCTTAATTAAAGTATATTCACATATTCTATCCTCACTTTTAATCGCATATTCCAAAGCCCTTCTCCCTATCCAGTATGCCGATCCCTGATCTCCAGCTATATAACCCCATCCACCAACCCTTAAATAATCCTTTCCAGTATAGGCGTAACCAACTGAACCTGTTCCTGCAACAACAACCGCACCGGGCTCACCCATTGTAACAGTATACAAAGATAAAATACCATCGTTAACAACTATTTTCTTCAGATCCGGGAAAGCCTCATTAAGTGCATTTTCAATAGTTTCAGTACTTTTTTTTGAATCACCCACACCAGTAAGACCAAAAATTGCAATCTTTATGTCATCAACCCATGCCTCGTTAACAGCTTTTTTAATGTTTTTTAATGCAGCATCCTTTGAAAGATTCTTTATTGAACTTGAACCTCCAATGCCAAACTTTTTGAATTTCAAATTCCTTTCATCAAATGAGAATGCAACGGTTTTCGTTGCACCACCGTCCACAATAAGGTACATGTTTGATCCCAATGTTTTAGGTGATTATAAAGATTAATATGATATAGGAAATGAAGAAAATAAGACCGAAGGAAAGGGCATACAATGGTATTTTACCCTTCCTTATGTAATAAAGGTAAATTAATGATATGATTGTTGTTGCAAGGACGCTCAGAAAACCATGAAAATCAATTACCCAAGGAATAAAGAAAAGTGCAATACCAGGGTAAAATGTTGCATAGAGTATTTTTTCACCAACAAGGGAGGATATGGCGAATGTATCCTTTCCCTGATAGGCCCATATCATGGCTGTTAAAGTTTCAGGTATGCCTGTACCAATTGGTATTATTAATATGGAAAGACCGAATGAACTTATTGATGAATAGCTTGATATTTTTTCAATTGATTCTATCAAAAGATTTGATCCAAAGTAAAGTAAAATCAATGAAAGAATAAGTTGAAATATTGTTCCAAACATTGGTTTCATTATTTTTCCAAAGTATGGTATTTCAACCTCCTCAACAATGAATTCCTTAGCTTTTTTATAGATTAAATAGATGTAAAGGAAATATGAAAAAAGGAAAAGTATGGCAAGAAAGATGGATAAAAATGGAAAATAGTGAGGTAAAAGAATCAGGGGAAAAAGAATTATAATGAAAAGATAGGGTAAATATAGAATCCTGTCAACAACAAATTCTTTTTTGCTTGATTTGTTAATTAAAAAAGAAAAGATTACAGCGAGCAAAATAAAAGAGTATGCAACACTGGATGACATGAAGGGTTCACCGAATATTGTTCCCAGACTTATTTCAAAGCCCGATTTCCCTCCATAAACAGTAACTGCTATAACAATAATAATCAATTCAGGAAAGGATGTAAAGATTGGAGAAATGATGGAACCTGTGAATGATTTTGACCAGTTAAGCTTTTTTGCAAAGTATTCTATTCCATTTGTAAAGAGAAGCGATCCTAGGAAAACAATGATAAGACCGAATATTAGAATTATTATATCATTCATTTTAAAAGAAAAATGGTAAGTTTTATTTTAACCTTTGTGGATATGGTTTTATGCTTCAGATTTACACAGGCAATGGAAAGGGAAAAACGACAGCTGCATTCGGTCTCGCCTTCAGGGCACATGGAAGGAGTAAAAAGGTTGGCATAATACAGTTTGTAAAACCAAATGAATCAGGAGAGTTCAAGGTTGCAAAATCCCTTGGTATCCTTGTGGAACACTACGGTTATCCAGGTTTTATAATAAATGAACCTAGAACACAGGACTATGAACAGGCAAAAATTGCATGGTCAAGGGCAAAGGAAATCATTCAATCTGAAAAATATGATATTGTTGTATTGGATGAACTTAACATTGCATTTTTCTACAAACTTCTCAATGTAAATGATGTCATTAATTTCATAAAAAATTATAAGGAAAAAATGGAAATTGTTATAACGGGAAGATATGCACCCCAGGAAATAATTGATCTTGCTGATCTTGTGACCGAAATGAAGGAAATAAAACATTATTACGTTAAAGGAGTGAATGCAAGGGAAGGTATTGAATTTTGATAATTAATTTTCTTGAATATTTTTTGCCATATAATCCTTGAGAACTTTTGATATATCAACAATTTCATCAACAAAATCCTTGATTGTTTCAATGTTTTTTGATGATGAAACTATCAACCTTATTTTATATTTCAAATTCCACTCCCTTTTCAACTTGTTCAGGGTTAATGCAACAACAAGGTTATAGGGATCATCCCCTGAAGATATAATAACTTCCCTTGCTTTTTTTATCTGTGCTTTTTCAAGTGTTTCAATTGAATCCGCCCTTCCCTTTATAACAAGAAATCCTTCTTGCTTTAACATATTTACATTTTCTTCATCCCTCACAATAGCTATGAATGGAATATCCTTTTTTTTGTACTCTTTCATAATTTCATAAACAAGATTCGTATAACCGCAGAATATTGTATGATCGTTCATTTTTGAAAATTCCATAACCTCCATAATGTTCAGCACCCCTTTCATCCTTCTTTC
>JAVRLI010000079.1:0-4736 GCA_031961525.1 Thermoplasmatota archaeon
GAATGATTCCATAACCATGGCAATACCGATTACAGATCCTATCTTGACAAGATGGTTTATATCCCAGGTGGCCGGTGAATTCTTTATCCTTTCTTTGTCAAGGGATAAACTAATTGTAACAAAATCGTACATGAATATAAGAAGGATCATTCCAAAAGGATTCATCACAAGGTAACCTGTGATTATTAAAGCTAGTGTTACATAAACTACATCCTGCAACAACCTTGCTGTTTTACTTAATATCCATGTATAGATCCTTTCAAAAACCTCCCTTCCTGTTTTTACAAGATCAACAATATTTTTTAAACCGGGCTGGGTTAAAACAACAGCTGCTGCACCCTTTGCAACATCAGTTGCATTGCTAACGGCAATGCCAACATCGGCCTGCTTTAATGCGGGTGCATCGTTCACGCCATCACCTGTCATTCCAACAACATGACCTGAACTCTGCAAGGATTTAACAATTATGTATTTATCCTCAGGATAGGATTCAGCAAATCCATCAGCCTGGGCTATAATCTTTGATGCTTCAATTGCATCTTTATTCTTTAGTTTTTTAATATCCTCCATGCTCACTATGTTTTCACCGAGTTCAAGTTCATTTCCAATTTCCTTTGCAATTTCCAGCTTATCTCCGGTTAGCATTTTAACCTTAATACCCAGGTTCCTTAATGCCCTTATCAGATCCTTGGAATCCTCCCTGGGTGGATCCCTGAGGGCCACGATTCCCGCAAATCTCCATTTTTCTTTTTTTATTGCAATAGCCAGAATTCTGAAACCTTTCATTGCAAAATTTTCCATTTCTTTGTCGAATTTTTCCCTTACGTTTTTGTCCTCGTTGCATAAATCCATAATAATATCATAGGCACCCTTTGTAACTGTAAATTTCTCAGAATCTGTTGAAACATATGCTTCGGTTCTCCTTGTTGATGGATCGAAGGGTATGAATTTTTCAATCCTGTATTTTTCAACGTTAATTTTCTTTTCCCTGACATAATTTATGAAAGCAAGATCTATTGGATCCTGATTTGCCTCCTGAGAAGCGAGCGCTCCAAATAAAATCAGTGTATCAGGATCCATATCTTTTCCAACAGCAGAAATAATTGAAAGCTGGTTTTTTGTAAGTGTTCCTGTTTTATCGCTCACAAGAACGTTCATTGTTGCACTACCTTCAATTGAGTCAAGCCTTGTTACAAGAACACCTTTTAAAGTCATCTCCCTTGCACCAACTGCCAGGCTAACTGTGAACATGGCAGGTAAGGCTATTGGGATTGCAGCAATTATAAGAACAAGAAAGAATGGAATCAATAGTAAAGCATTTTCTCCTCTAATAAATGTTACAATTATTGCAACTCCTATCAAAATTAATGTCATTATTAGCATATACCTGATTACCCTGTTTATTACACTCTCAACCCTGAGCCTTGGCCTTGCAACCTTTACAAGCTCAACTGTTTTTCCAAAATATGTTTTCGTTCCAGTGAAAATAACAATGCCTGAAAATTCACCCTTTCTAACAATTGAACCAGAATAAAGTACATCATTAACCGTTTTTGTAACGGGCAGTGATTCTCCTGTAATTGCCGACTGGTCTATTTCACCCTCACCCTCAAATATTTTTACATCCGCTGGAACAAAATCACCATTCCTTAGCCTTATAATATCACCGGGCACAATTTCCCTTGCAGGAACAACAACCCATTTACCATCCCTCAGAACCCTCGCCTGCACCTGGAGCTTTTTCTTTAGAATTTCAAGTGCCTTATTTGCCCTTCCCTCCTCAATCCATGATATGATAGCATTAACAAAAATCAATCCTAAAATGATATAAAAATTGAAAATTTCATTTAAAAAGAAGCTTAAGATTGCTGCAACCTCAAGTATCCATGCTGTTGGATTCCAGAACCTTTTTAACAATGAGATTAAAGGTTTCCTTTTTTCCTCAACAACCTCATTATATCCATAAACTTTTATTCTCTTTTCATATTCTTCATTCGATAATCCTTTTTTAATGTCCGTTCCAATTCTTTTCTCAATTTCCTCATAGCTTAATTTTTCCACTTCTTCCTTCCTTATCTCATCCATCATGTAATGAAGATCAAACATTATATAAAACAGTTTCTTAATTAAAGCATTTTAAATGTTGTTTCACTAATTTTTTTATTTTAAAAATATTACAAAAACATATTTTTATTTTAGAAAAAAATTTAAATAATGCATTTATGATTCATAAATTATGAAAAGCAAAATTCTTTCAATTTTTGTTGGAATACTTTTTGTAATCATTGCTTTTGGAACAGTCACTGCCCATTCTTCACAACCTACATATGTTCTATTGATCCATGGATACAGCATGGATGGATCATACATAGCAAATGATTGGCAGAGAGGTTTGAATATTTATCAAACACTTGTCAACCATGGGTATATTGTTGGTCTCGTTTCCTATTATGGTGTTTTCACAATTTCATTCAGCAATGGTTTAACCTTTAAGGATCCAAATTTCTATGGAACACAGAACACTCCAATAGAAAATGTGGCAAGTGAACTTGGATATGCGCTTACAAAAATTTTCGGAAGCAAGGGTCCTGTGAACCTTGATATTGTAGCACACAGTATGGGTGGCCTTGTCACCCTTTACATGCTTGAAAATTATAAAATTCCAAATGTTAACCTTGAGAATGTCATTTACATAGCTTCACCCTTCAATGGTTCACCATTTGCATCCATCGCATCCTATCTTGGTCTAATAATATTTGTTGGTTACCAGGCAAAGGAAATGGTTTCCGGATCCTCCTTTTTGAACAATCTTCATCACAACCTTAAAAATGCAATCAAAAATTATCCTTCAACAACTTTTAACGTTTACATTGGAACGTATGATCCCTGGTGGGGTTATGTTTTCTTCAGCGATGATAACGATGGTATTGTTGACTATTATTCAGCCACATACGTTTATTTCAAATATGTTTATACGTTTCCAGATGATGTCCATACATATTTCCTTGATAATTACACCTGGAGAGGAATATGCTATTTTGAAGACCCATCCCTACTTGGTAATTTGTTGAACAACATTTCAGGCAAATATTAAATTTTTATATTTTTTCATAAATTTCAGAAAATTTTTTTGGCTTTATTCCAAAATCTTCCCATATTTTTTGGTCCCTGCAGAAATCAAGTTTTAGCATGTTATACTGCTCTTTCGTAATGATTCCTGAGAGGGAGAGTAGGGGTAAAAAAATTTTAAAAATTCCATCGGGAATAATTTTAGATTCTTTTTTGCCTCTATTTTTCCTCACAATATCAACCAGATCCTTCAGTGTTAATTTTTCAGGTCCAGATATTTCAAAAATTCCATTTTCCCTTTCAATTAAAATTGTTACAATGCTCACAAGATCTTCAACATAAACAGGGCATAGGTTACCGGATTTAATTGAAAATCCATACTTTGAAACCTTTTTTACAATTTTTGTGAAATAATCATCCTTTCCAAAGACAAGCGAGGGCCTTATGATCAAATAATCAAGGCCTGAATTTTTAACCATATTTTCTGCCATGAACTTTGTCTGGAAATATTTTGTTTTACCAACATCAGCATTTATTGCTGAAAAATAAACAAATTTAATTTTTTTACCCTTATAGGCATTTAAAAGATTCCTGACACCCTTAACGTTCACATCCTCATGCCCCTGCTCTTTTGTTTCCTTAATAACTGCAACAAGATCAATAACAACATCAACATCAGGCAGGTTTTTTAGCTTTTCCTCCTTTGTTATATCACCGCATACAAATTTTGATATTGAATCGATTTCAGGTGATCTTTTTCTGGAAAGATAATAAACTTCATTCTTTTCTGCAATTCTTTTTATTAAATTTTTTCCTATGAATCCCGATCCTCCTGCAACAAGAATTCTCATAAAATGAACAATGTTAAAAAGGTATTTAAAAACTATGGAAAATTTAATATCCATCCATTTAAATATTCATCCTATGGAAGAAAATATAAAATCCAACCTTGGAAAATCCATGCTTAAGCTTGTTGTTTACATTGTTCTCTATGTTCTTGTTGCGGCGATTGTCCAGTTCATCATATCCGCATTGATAACAAAAATATATCCAGGTATAGTTTCCTATTCATCCTACATACAGATTTTACTTGCCCTTGCCTTTGGATACCTGATAGTTGTGGCCTTTGCAAACGTTATATACTGGAATCTTAGACTTAAATACACACATGAAACAAGCGCCGCAATCAGAAACGTTATGAAGATTGTTGGAATAGGTGCAATACTTGCATCAATTGCAGGCGCAGTTGCAGGCGGAGCTGCGGGTGTGGCCCTCGGCGGTTTCATTGCCCTTGTAATTGGTTTTGGGACACAGCAGATCATGGGTCAGGCAATTGCAGGAATGTTCCTTCTTCTTTCAAGACCGTTCAAAATCAATGATCCTGTAACACTTTCAGGTGAAACTGGTGTTGTTCAGGATATAGATACATTGTTTACAAAAGTTCTTAAGGATGATGGAACTGTTGTTCTGATACCAAACAACAGCATAATCGGAAACAAAATATATCTACTAAAGAAAAAATAATTCTTTTTATTTATTTTCAAAAAATTCTTTTTTTCAAAAAATTCTTTAGAGGGGTCAATTCCAATGAATATTAAGAGGACCTGGATGAAATTTTCAAGGGATTCGTCAATGGATTTTGAAAAAATTAATTCTGCATCCCCGGA
>JAVRLI010000080.1:0-4808 GCA_031961525.1 Thermoplasmatota archaeon
TCCTCTTTTTAATATGTTTATTGATGCATTCAAATCTCTGTCCATCTTCATTCCACAAACAGGGCATTTGAATACCCTGTCGCTTAACTTTAGCTCATGATTAACATACCCACAATTTGAACAGGTCTTGCTCGAGTCCTTTGGATCCACCCTTATTATCTCCCTACCAAACAGTTCCCCTTTCCATTCCAATATTCGGAAAAATTCACTCAAAGATATGTATTGCAGATACTTATTCACTTTTCTCCTTACCAATTTGCTTCCTTTATCCGATTCCTTCAACTCTTTCAAATTCAGATCTTCCACAACCACATATTCGTGGCTATTGAATATGTGGTTTACCGCATTGTAGTAGAAATCCACCTTGATGTTCTGAATCTTCTTCAATATTTTATTTCTCCTTCTCTCTAATCCCTCTATTCTCTTTGATCTCTTTATTCCCCTCTTTTCGTTTATTGCACTTTTCTTATCCATTATACTTTGAATTTTTTCCTCTTTACGAACCAGTGACATTATTCTTTTTGTGTCCAGTGATATGGATTCTCCATTGCTCATGGTTATTGTGTTCTTTACACCCACATCTATTCCTACCGCTTCACCATTCTTTTCTTTTTCCTCCTTCTCCCTTTCATACACAATGTAGGCAAAGAAACCTTCCACATCCTCTTTTACCCATACCTGTTTTGCTGTTCTCTTTATATTATCCCATTCTGCCTTCTTTGTTATCTTGTCCTTGATGCTCACCCATCCAATGCTTGGAAGATAAAGCTTTCTGCCCTCAAACTTAAACCCCTGTGGAAATATCAGTATGCCATCATACCTGCTCTTTTTCTTAAACTTTGGAAATCCTTTCTTTCTATTTATTCCATCTTTCAAACTCCTGTCTAATTTCCTGGCGATCTGTTGAAGCGTCTGGCTTGGAGATTTTTTCAAAAACGGATATTTTTCCTTCATTCTCGTTATCTCTTTGCACATATCCGAATAGAATAGAAATTTCTTCTCTTTTCTGTACATCTCCCTGTTTTTCTCCAGTAATTTATTCCACACAAACCTAACATTCCCTAGTGATTGTTTGAGCAACTGTGTTTTTGATCTTTTTGCGTATATTTTAACTTTGATTATACTTCTCATTTTCCCTATCCCATTTCCATCTCTATATACTGCTTTATAATCTCACTATTAACATTACTTTCCGTGAATACAAGATATGACCGCGTCCAAACTTCCGAACCTTTAAATTCAAAATCTGGAAAATATTTTTTTAACCATTTTGAAGATATGCCCTTGAAATACTTTACAATCTGGGATGGTGCATATTTTGGTGGTGCTGATACAAATAGATGTATATAGTCTGACATTACATCCATAGATATAATCTCCATCCCATATTTATCTGCTATTTCATAAAATATTTCTTTGAGTTTTTCTATTATTTCCAATGTGAAAGCAACTCTCCTATACTTTGGTTTGAAATAAATATGATAATTGCACAGATACACTGAATATCTAGTTGATTTTAATTGCATAGTTTAAGATATGCAAAATTCTTAATAAACATTTTGGTAAGAACCTCCCACTTTTAAAAGCATAACTTTAATGATGTGTTTTTTTAATATCACTTGATTAGTTTAATTAATTGAATACATTTTTTTAATTTTTTAAATTCGAATTTCAAAATTTTTAAAGCAGTGATTCAAATTTTGTGTAAACAGGATTCCATGGGATGGATATTTACTCCTGAAGAGTTCCCCTCAGAAGGTATCAACTGATTACACAAAATTTCTATTCACTATTATGATATTACATCAGGTCCCAGTAATGGATACTATTATCCATCAGCAGGATGGGATTACGTGACTGGCTGGGGAACACCAATAGCCTCAAACCTTGTTCCAAAACTCTAAACTATTTTTTTATTATTTTTAGAAAATTTGAAAATATTTCGTACCCATATTCAGTGTTTTCAACTTCTGGATGGAACTGCACACCATAAATTGGTTTATTCTTATGCTTGAAAGCCTGTATCTTACAGTTCTGTGAATATGCTAAATGTAGGAATCCTTCGGGCAGTTCCTTTACCTCATCGTTGTGTGATTCCCATGCTATGAATTTTTCAGGTAAATTTTCAAAAAGATCATTTTTCTCAACTATGAAAATTTCAGTCTTACCGTATTCAGGTACGTTTGCAGGTCCAACCTTTCCTCCAAAATATTTACCTATGAACTGTGCACCAACACATATGCCAAGAATGGGTAAATCAAGATTCATATAATCACCAAGTCTACCGAGCATATGATCCTCAAAGGATATGCTCGGTGATCCACCTGAAAGTACTATACCATCAACATTTTCCTTTATAAAAAAATCTGGATCCATTGTGTTTGGTATGATCTTTGATTCAACACCAAGATATTTCAAAACACGCCATTCCCTGTGTGTCCACTGTCCTCCATTGTCCACAACGTATACCTTCATAAAAAATTGTATAGATTTTAATTTAATATATTTTCCTATTCCTCATCAATGTTTATACCCAGTAATTTTGATATTTCCTTGTATCTGTTCCTTATTGTTACCTCCGTAACACCTGCCACAGTTGCAATCTCTTTCTGTGTTCTTGGTTGTTTCAACTTTGTTGCCGCTATGTAAATTGCGGCTGCCGCAACACCTGTTGGACCCTTTCCAGATATTATGCCAAGTTCCATTGCCCTTCTTATTATGTTTTCGGCCTCCTGTTGAACACTTTTATCAAGATTAAGTTTAGAACAGAATTGATTTATGTATGATGTTGGATACGTGGGTTTTAAATTAAGTTTCAATTCCTTTGTTAAATGTCTGTAAGATCTTCCGATCTTTTTCTTACTTAATTCAGCCGATTTTGCAACCTCATCCAAAGTCCTGGGCATGTCAAGCTGTCTGCAGGCTGCATAAATGCTTGCTGAAACAATACTCTCAATGCTTCTTCCCCTTATAAGATTCTTTTCAACAGCCTTCCTGTATATTAATGCAGCAGTTTCCCTAACATCCCTCGGAAGACCCATTTTACTTGATATTGTATTTAATTCCTGAAGGGCCACAGAAAGGTTCCTTTCAGCAGAGTTACTTACCCTTATTCTCTGGTGCCATTTCCTTACCCTGTATATCTGTGCCCTGTTTCGATGCGGTATTGCCTTTCCATAGGAATCCCTGTTTGACCAGGATATTTCTGTAGCAAGACCCTTGTCATGGCTCAAAAATGTTAAAGGTGCGCCCGTCCTTGCCCTCTTCTCTTCCTGTTCAGAATCGAATGCCCTCCATTCAGGCCCCTGGTCAATATAGGATTCCTCAAGGACAAAACCACAGTTCTGACATATCATTTCTCCGCGTTCATAATCAATTATAAAATGTGTGGAGCCACATTCTGGACATTTGATTACTGGATCCTCATCAATTTTTTTATTCATCGGAACCACCTGTTATCAAAGTCCTTTTACCAGATCATTCGAAATATATAATCTTTTCCCAGGATTTCAGAAAACCCTTTCATATTTTTCCTTATTTTCACCCTTCTTTGTTGCATCTATGCCAATTTTTGTTGTAATATCTCCAGGATAACTGCTTGGATCCAGTGAACTTCCCCTTTCTTTTAACATGATCATATCCCTGTCACCCTGAAACCTTGTTGCTATCGCCCATTCCACATCCTCCATATTATCAATGTTTATATCATCATCAACAACAACAGCGTGTTTCAGGCTTTTGTGCCCTCTAAAGGCTGCCATAAGAGCCCTTTTTCCATCATCCTCATTCTTTTTTCTAATTTTTATAACGCAATGTAGCCAGGAGCATCCACCCTCCGTAAGCTTAAGATCCAGAACATCAACACCTTCACTTAAAATTTCATTGTAAATTGTTGGTTCCCTCGGTAATCCCATAAGATTATAATGTTCATAACCTCCTGGTAAAATTGCATGGAATATTGGTTCTTTTGTTGTGTACATGTTTTCAAATAATACGATTGGTTGATCATTCTTAACATCATATGTCCTTGTTATATCAACAAAGGGACCTTCTCTTTCTATTTTCTCAGAAGTTATAAAACCTGTGAAAATGTATTCACTTTCAACAGGAACATAAATATTCTCTATTTTTACCATTTTTTCCTTATTTCCAAGAGTATGAAATCTTATTGAGGATGCAATTTTTGATTCATCCATTTCGTAATCAACGGACGTTGCTGCAGCCAGAAGAAATGTTATGAACGCACCAACAACAAGTGTTATCTTTAAATCTTTACCCTGGCTCTGTGCTTCGTTGTACATTCTGTAAAGATCCCTTGGAACAAGCCTTATTGCCGCTCTTTTTTCATCAAGAACCATGAACCTGTGGAATGAGACATTTCTCTTACCATTCCATTCAGAAAAAACAATGCCTGATGTTATGTAATTTGATCCATCACCCTGGAAAAATTTTGGTATTGGTAGATCCTTTAATGAAAAATCCTTATTCTTTATGAAAGGGTTTTCGTCAACAATATCATAGTCCATGGGATTTTTTATGCTTTCAGAAAGATCCTTTATTAAATTCTTACTTTTTAAAACATTTGAGATCCTTTCCCTTGTGGACCATATATTTCCTGCAAGTTCATAACCATCAACATTTTTAAAGTAAACAGGTTTCTTAGGATACTTCAACAGATACTTTGTTATCTCAATATTTTTACTTACCTTTTCATTGATTACAACAGTTTCATCAAAACTTTCTAAAATTTCCCTGAGCATAAAAAAAGGAATTGAAGAACGGATATTAATTTTTTCAGAGAATTGAAA
>JAVRLI010000081.1:0-4695 GCA_031961525.1 Thermoplasmatota archaeon
TTGTAATACCTGTGTAAAATTTTGAATTCTCAATAACAATATTAACATTTTTTCCATAAAGGATTCCACCTGATGAATTTGCATAACATTCATTTATTAAATAATAACCCGGCAAATCCAAGTAAATTGTATAACCTGAAGATGAATTAAAAATCAAACCTGAAAGAATAAAGGGATCGTAGTATTTGCCTGTTCCAACAATGAATGAATAGTTGAAAAGATCCCTTTCATTTTTCAATGTAATAGCATTTGTGTAAATGTATCTGTAATTCGACGGCCAAAGCGTTTTATCAATACTGGTAACCTTACCAATTAGAAAATCATTCCTTATGAATGGAATTTCCATTGCACCATAAATTGTAAAATTTCCCTGTATCAAATGTGCTGAATTGACCTCCATGCCGTTTACATGGAAATCCCTGAATTCAACTGGGCCGAGGTTGGTGTAAAATGAACAGGGCCCAACACTTTCAGCAAAAACATATAATGAAAAATTTTTTAATTTTAAAGGTATTGAATAAATATTATCATCAATATTTATTAATGTAAAATTTGATTGAAAATTGATTGAAACATTGTATAGATTGTTTTCAATAACCTTTTTTTCAATAAGGGTTATTTTTGAACCATTACCATAAAAAAAGTTTGAATTACCGTTATCATAAATTCCAAAATCAAAGGAAAGGTTATAGGATTTTATTTCAACATAAAATGAATTTTCCTCAGATTTGTGCATGGGGTATTGAGAAAAACCCCTTATTTTAAATGTTATATTTTTAACATTCGTATAATTTCCAAGAAAGACACCTGTTGAAAAACTTCTAACAGGAAATGTCCATCTATCTATCTCAGGTGATCCTAGACCTATCTGCTGATTCCATATGTAAACATTTCCATTATAGTAAACATCATGGAAATCTGAAGAATTGTAATATTTCATATAATAAAGCTGGGGTAAAAAGTATCCCAGTGAAAAATGTAATTTTGAATACAAATCAAGTAACATTCCTGCAAAAATGGGTGCGGATAAGCTTGTACCCCCAATACCTGTAATACCATTGCTGTAAATGAAAATACCTGTTTGGGGATTACCATCAAGTGAAATATCTGGAACTCCTCTCCCGCTGGAATTTAAAAAGAATTGCCAGGGTGGTCTGGTAAAAATTGAACTATAACCACCACCGCTTTCCGACCATACTCTTTCATAAATGTGATTATTATTAAGATACAATGTTGTACCTCCCACACCAACAACATAGGGATCCGATGCAGGGTATTCAACATCTCGCAAATCACCGGATGATGCAATTACTGTTATGTTTTTATAAGCTGCTTCTTTTAATATTTCATGAAAATATGGATCATATATTTCATTTTCAGGACCGCCCCAGCTCAGAGAGATCACATTTCCCATATTTTCATCTATAACAGTTTTAAGAACATTTTCAAGGGATGAAACATTATCGTCCGGTGAAACTGCAAGAATTATATTTGCACCAGGTGCGAATGCATGTATTGTTTCAACATCCAGATCTGTTTCAAGAATCCACTGGGATGGAAATATTTTTGGTTTTGAAATGAAATATTTAATTGTGAGATTCAATGAAAGTAAATTGTAAATATTGTTGAATTCATTTATATTTTCTGTTATGTTTGGATCACCATATGGTACAACAACAACCGCCGTGAAATTTTTTCCATTGAATCCTTTGGTGATAAGATTGTTTACATTATAAGCATCAACAAGTTCATTAACGGTGTATGGATCATTGGAAAAAATCAAATTTGAATTTACATTTGCATCAATGTAAATCAGGCTAGAATTTTTTGTTATATATTCCGGTAAATAGGTTCTATTATCATGGAAATTAAGTGCCTTAATAAAAGAATTTGATTTACCCCATATACTGTAAAATACACCATATTTTTCAACATGAAGATTAAAATATGAAAAATAATTGTATAGATCTGAAAAATCACCATTATAAATCATTATGAGCTTTACATCTTTCTTTGAGTTCAGAAAATTTAGATGATAGATATTTATTTCACTTAAGTTTTGAACATTTTCATTTATTAAAGGTATCTGGATGAGGATTAAAATTACTGCAAACAATACCAATATTTTCATTTTGGAAAGGATAGATTCCCAGGATTAAAAATATTTTTGTAATGAATTCATTTACTTCCATGATTCTCATGGAAATACCTGTTTTCAATTTAACAAAAAAGGGAATTGAGGGCTATAAATCAATAGATGAATTTTTCCAGAACGTTAAGGATAGAACAATATATGTAATTGACATGGATTCACTGAAAGGAAGGGATATTAACTTCAAAATACTTTCAAAAATATCAAAGATATATGATGTCTGGTATGAATTCAATGCCAGGTGGATGAATGATGTTTCTGATGTCCTTATATCTGGAGCGAAGATAGCTGTTATGTCCGGTGAGAGAATAAAAAATAAAATTATAAAGCATTCACTTGAAATAACGGACGATCTGGCTTTAAGATCAGAGGATTTTAACACACTGAAATTCTTTGTGGAAAATGGAGGTAAGATTATAATATCATCAATACATTTTGAAAATGTTAGAAACTTCAGGTTAATTGATGGGAAGCTGGTGGAAATATGATAGATAATCTAAAGATGGCAATATTTTTCGTTGAAAAGAAATGCGGTAAAAAGGAGCTGAAAAGGGAGGATTTCATAAAAATACTTTCATTTGAAAGCAGATGGCTTGAGCCATCGGTTGTTGACAAATTCCTTGAACTTTGCACAAGGATACATTTACTTGAAAAAAACAATGATTTTTATTTTTCACAGTTCAGCACAAAGGGTATGGAAATACCAATCGATTTTTTTATATCCCCTGAGGATATTTTGAACTTTCAGGAAACAAAAGAAACGAAAGATATATTTTTGAACATAGTTGAATACCTCCAAGAAAAAACTGGAAAGGGAAAGAATGAAATTGTCAGCGAAATAAACAAAATAAAGGCTAGAATGAAATATATTACAATTGAAATTGCAGCTTTGATATATGCAAATGATCTGGATGTTGATGTTTCACAATTCATTAAGGAAATTGAAAATTCAATCATTTCGAAAAAATAGATTAATGACAAAAATTTTGTGTAAATAGAAATTGTCAATTTTATAATATCTATAATTTTTAAACTTTTTTAGCTAATACCTTCACAAAAATACTGCGAGATTATAGGGTAAAATGGTTATAATGGTCAAAAAACCATATCCAAAACATTCGCATTTAAAGGCTAAGCTTATATCATAACCTTTAATACTAACTAAAAGATTTGAGAAAAAAGTTCAAGCGTCATAATAATTAATTAAATTCAATAAAATTCATGAAAAAATTTCCTAAAAAAGTCATTTTGAAAAACGATGTTGTAAATAGTGAATTTTTATTCTTCACTAAGATATCCATACACCCACCTTTTGATTCTTAACTCGTTATGTATAGATCATGATAGTATTCTAATTCAGAGTTTGCTTCACAAACTTTTATTCATTTTTGTTTCAGGTTATTAAGTGGATTGTTCAACAAACATTTAACAATGCATTTGATAGTTATACAAAAAAAGTTTGAAAAATCCTTACTACTCCTGCATCAAGCAGGTGGAAAGAAAAAACTTTTTTCATAGAAGATATAGATATTTTCAGGATTTGTGCAGAAATACCTGCCTACAAAAATTTTAATAACCATTTTCCTTTAAATTGCAATATGGACAGACCGGACTGGGACGAATATTTCATGAGGATGGCATACCTTGCGGCTACAAGATCCACATGTTTAAGAAGAAAGGTGGGAGCCATAATCGTTAAGGATAACAGGGCAATTTCAACAGGCTACAACGGTCCTCCTGCAGGACTTGCACACTGTGATGTTACTGGCTGTATTAGGGATGATCTCAACATTAATTCAGGTGAAAGGCATGAGCTTTGCAGGGGTTTGCATGCCGAACAGAACGCGATTATACAGGCTGCCATGCATGGTGTGAGTGTTAAGGATTCAACAATTTACGTTACGAACCATCCATGCGTTGTCTGCGCAAAAATGATAATAAATGCGGGGATAAAGGAAATTGTATATGCTGAGGGTTATCCCGATGATCTTGCCAAGTTGATTATACTTGAAAGTAATGTTAAGGTGAGACAGTATTCGCTGAAGGACAAATCATTCGAAAGGTTAATTGATGTATCCGCTAAAAGATTCTAACCCCTGAAATATATTTTTTTATTATCCATAAGGGCATCCATCAATTTTTTACCCTGTTCGGACTTTATCTTTATTTTTGCAATACCATCCTTTGAGAAAACAATGTTGAAAAGATATTCATTGTCAGCATATATACTACCTTTTTTACCCGAGAGTGATTCATCACCAATCAAATATATAACATCCTTTTTCTTCTCAACCATAATTTCCCTTGTTAATTTTTCATCTTTAAGAGGATAGACTTCAATGTGCATTCCTATGATTCTCTCTATTTCATCAATGTTTGTTCCCTTCCTTCCTATTACCTCTGGTATTTCATCCTCCGGAACGTAAAGATTCATTAGGTTATCGTTCAAAATTTCAACTTTCACAGGCATTCTTAGATATTTTTTGATTAGATCCAGAGCCCTGGATTCAGCAAGTTCTATTATTTTTCCCCTTTCCTCCTTT
>JAVRLI010000082.1:0-4659 GCA_031961525.1 Thermoplasmatota archaeon
AGTGAATAACCCTTTTCAATGTATTTTCCTGAAATTAAATCCCTTAACTGGAAAATTGTTTTAAATCTTGAAACAGCTTTTACTATATGAACTTCTATTTTGCCATCGTTCAGAATTGAATTTGGTGATGCAAGCATTCCACCACCAAAGTATTTTCCATTTGCCACAATTATTTCAATAGTTTCAAATATTTTTCCATCCATTTCAACATTAAATTTTTTAAGTTTTAATAACTGCGCAAAAATGCCTGAAAGAAATGAATATTTTCCCAAAGATTTGTGTTTGTTCACATATTCCATAACATATGCACCAAACCCTATTTCAAGTATGTTTCCAAAGTACCTTTCCATACCCTGATATTTCACCTTTGGAACATCAATTTCCATAATCCTTCCATTCTTTATCGATGAAATGAGATCCTTGTAATCCCTTATTCCAATGGTTTTTCCAAAATCCGAACCTGTGCCAAGGGGTAAAATTGTGAAATATGAAGAATTATCAAGACCATTAACAATTTCGTTCAATGTCCCATCCCCACCACAGGAAACGATCAAATCATAATCCCTTGAATATTTTTTTGCAATTTCCGTGGCATTTCCCGGATATTCTGTAAAAATTGAATCCTGTTCTCCAATTTCTTTGAATATTCTATCTCTTATTTCATTCCATATTTTTCCAGCCCTTTTATTTCCTGCAACGGGATTGATTATGAACAAAATTTTCATTGTTCATGATTAATTTTTGTATCCTTATCTAATTTTTCATTCTGAATAATACCCGGATTTAAAGAATAATCTGGATCAAAGAATCTTTTCATATTTTGCATCAGATTGAAAAGTTCCCCTTTGTATTTTGCAAGATCTTTGCTTAGAATTGAACCTATTCCATGGTGGTGTGAAATGGATCCTCCACTAGATATTATTGTTTCAATAATTTCATTTCTCAGTTCCATAAGTATCCTTTCCCTATCATTTTTTGCATTGAAGAGAAATGTGAAGTAAAGAGCTGTTCCATTTTTGTATTCATGTGATGCATGGCACATTATCATTCCTTTAATTCCAAGTTCCTCAATTTTTTCATCAAAGGATTTCATTACATTATCGTAGAGAGAATGAACATCTTTCCACAAAACAGATGTTTCAATTGTTTCAGCAACTATGCCCCTTTTCAGGAGATCGTTGTACATGTATGGTCTGTCATACCTTGTTCTGTACCAGAATTTTGCGGGCATGGATCCTAGGCTCACAGCTTCTTTAATCTTTATATTTTCTTTTTTATCATTTATAAGTATCAAAAGTGAACCCTTTTCATAAACATTCCTTATCTTTAAATAATTCTTGAAAATTTTTGTCATTAAATTATCCTTTATTGCCAAAATTGATAGGAAAGTTTCATTTTCATCTGAAAGTCTTGATATCAATGGATTTTTACCGGAAAGAAAATTTTCCCTCAATGATTCAAGGCCATCATGGAATGATCTGAACATGTATGAATGAAAGTATAATCTTTCAGGTATTTTATTTACCTTGAGCCATGCCCTTGTTATAATTCCAAAAGTTCCCTCACTCCCCGTGGCAATATCAGATACCCTGAAAAATGCAGATTCAGCTGGTAATGGTCTATCTGAAAATTCTCCAGCAGGACTGAAGATTTTCACACCAATAACCATATCCTTTATTTTTCCATACCTGTTTGATTCCTGTCCTGCGGCATTTGTTGCAATCCATCCACCAAGGGTGGAATACTCATAGGATTCTGGAAAATGACCTATGGTAAGACCATTTTTATTCAACAAACTTTCAATTTCAGGCCCCCTGAGACCAGCGCCAGCTTCAAGAACAAATGAATCCATATCAAGGTTGAATGTATTGAAATTCCTTGAATCGATAGAAACAACAAATCTCTTTTTTCCATATGGTTTGAGACCGCCTGTTACGGATGTTCCACCACCAAAAGTTATGAATTCACAGAGACTGGATAAATTTTTAAATAAACATGGCAGATCCTTTTCCTCGGGATATATAACTGCATCCGGTACCCTTATCTCCCTTTTCTCAAGAAGCTGAATGTAATCTATTGCCCCTTTACTTATTGAATGATAAAATCTATCTTCATTTTTAAATGAAATTTTATTCTCATCAAGGCAGGATAAAAGTAATTTTTCAAGTTCATTGTTTTTCCCATAATCTTTTATTCTGTAATACCCATCCCATATGTAATCCATGGCATTTAATTTTCTTCCAAGGAAATCAAGAAGATTTTTTGATATATCAGCTTTTTTTGATTTTTCTCCCCACAGTACATAAATTTCCTGAGCCATAGATGGATTAATTTTTTAAGACTATTAAGATTTATGAAAAAGATATAAATAATCGTGTATGATATAATCAAGCATGGATGGAAAATTTGTTTTCCCTTCAAGGGAATGGGTGGAAGAGTACTGCAGAAGATTGAGTTCATCCGAGGAATACAACAAAACAGGACAGGGATGGAAGGATCCTATTCTCTTTAAAGTGATAGATGCTGAAGAAAAGAACATTGTTCCCGGATCATTTATTCTCTACCTTAAGGATGGAAAATGTGAAAAATGCGAAATAATTGAAAAGGGTGAAAAGGATGCACCATTCGTTCTATCTGCAACATTTGCAAACTGGCAGAAGATCATAGATGGTAAAATAAATCCAACACAGGCCATGCTGACAGGGCAGATGAAAGTAAAGGGTAACATGGCATTGCTTTTGAGGTATGCATCTGCCGCAACGGCAATGGTTAAGGTTGCGCAGACAATACCAACAGAATACATAAAGGTATAACTATGCCCGTTTTTACATTTCCAAGAAAAATATATTTTCAGAGAGACATCATTGATGATCTTCCAGGCATAATTGCTGAAGAAAACATAAAGAGGGCTTTGATTGTAACAGATAAAATTATCTATTCACTATTTTCTAAAAAGGTTGAAAATTTTAAAAAAAGCCTTGAAATTTCGGTATTTTCAGATGTGAATCCGGAACCAAAAATTGAGGAAGTTGAAGAAGCATATAGAAAATTAATGAATTTTGATCCAGATGCAATAATTGCCATTGGTGGTGGAAGTGTAATAGACTTTGCAAAGGCACTGGCCGTGAAATTTTCCAATCCGGAAAAGGATCTTTCAATATTAAATCCATTTGAGAGAATTGATTTGAAAACAAAGATTATTGCAATACCAACAACATCTGGAACGGGCAGTGATGTTTCCTTTGGTGTTGTTTTAACACAATCATCCAGGAAGATAGCCCTGGGTAACTATGATCTTGTACCATACATTGATGTTCTCGATTCTTCACTCACTCCTGCAAAGAAGGATATAATTAGAGCCACGGGTGTTGATGCACTTGTTCATGCATTTGAGGCAATATGTGCAAACACATCAAATATTTTCACGGATGCACTTGCTGAAAAAGCAATAATAACAATTTTTGATAATTTACCAAGAGCAATAAAAAATGATGAGGATGCAAAGGAAAACATGCATATTGCGGCAACAATGGCGGGCATGGCTTTTCAAACAGCGGCACCGCCCTTGCCCATGCTTTGGGTCACAGTTTTGGTGCGGTTTTCCATATAACACATGGAACAAGCGTTGGCATATTCCTTCCATTAACAATTGAATTCAATTCAAGGGATGATAAAACGAGGGAAAAATATAATAAAATTTCAAGAATGCTTGGATTAAATTCTTTTAATGATCTCATTATTTACATTGAAAAATTTTACAGGGAAATAGATCAGCCGATTCATGTTAAAGATCTTGGTATAAAAAAAGAGGAATATATGGAAAAACTGGACTTGCTTGTGAACAATGCTCTCCAGGACAGTGAGCTTGCCTTCAATCCCGTTGTTGTTGGAGAGGATGATCTAAGATATTTATTCACAAAAGCTTACGGTGATTGAAAATGCCGGGATTCTGGAACAGAATACTTAATGTGAATTTAAGTGAGAAGGAAACATGGGTAACGGAAATAAAAATTGATGAATGGTATTCCTGGATCGGTGGAATTGGTATTGGTGCACAAATTTTTTCAAAAGATTTTACAAGGGATCCATTCGATGAAAATTCTCCATTGATCTTTATGACAGGTCCGCTTGTTGGAACAATTTTCCCCAACACAGGAAGGCATGAGGTTGTTGGATTATCCCCTCTAACAGGTTTTCTCGGTGAATCAAATTCAGGTGGTTATTTTGGCAGGGAATTGAAAAAAGCGGGTTACGATGGAATCATAATAAAGGGAAAATCTGATGAACCATCAATGATTTACATAAAAAATGATGATGTTAGAATTGAGAATGCAAAGGAAATATGGGGTAAGGATATTTACAGTGCACAGGAAAAAATAAAAAAGGAAGGTAACTATAAAATTTCATTGATAGGTCCCGCCGGAGAAAACATGGTACTTTTCTCATCCATAATGAACGATGAGGGAAGGGCTGCAGGCAGGACCGGTCTGGGTGCTGTGATGGGATCAAAGAAACTCAAGGCAATAGCTGTCATGGGTAACCTTGATGTTCCTGTTTTTGATAAAAAATCATTGCTTGAACACTCAAAGTATGTTTCAAAAATGCTCGTTGATTCACCCGTGAACCAGGGATTCAGGAACTATGGCAGTATGATATGGA
>JAVRLI010000083.1:0-4504 GCA_031961525.1 Thermoplasmatota archaeon
ACCGCATTTGTAACAGAAAACAGCATCATCAGGTAATTCGGCACCACATTTAATACAGTATTTCATTTTCCATCACCTCATAGAGCATGACCACAGTTTGGACAGAACTTCGATCCTGCCGGAATTTGTGCATGGCAGTATGGGCAGGTGATTGTATCTGAAACAAGTTTGAAACCGCAGTTTGGGCAGAATTTTGAATCAGCAGGTATCTGTGCATGGCAGTTGGGACATTCTATTGTGTTTGTCTGAGGAGCACCGCAAACAGGACAGAATTTAGCATCAGCATCAATTAATGCACCGCATTTTATACACTTTTTCTTGTTTGTCTGCTGTGTTACCTGCTGTGTCATCATGCCACCAACACCAATTCCAGCACCAAGACCTACACCAAGACCTGCCATGGCACCAGCACCTCCACTCGGGTTCTTTGCAGCATCAACAATTGCCTGTCCGGCCTGATACTGCATATAATTCACACCAAGAACAGACATTTTTGCCCTTAGATCAATTGCCTGCTGAACATCTTCAGGTAAACTTATTGATAAACCTGATATTTTGTTTATTTCAATCCCATACTGATCCATATGTGATGGTGCATTTGCAAGAATTGCCTGTTCAATGTTTGTTAAATTTGAGGCAAGATCAGTAACCCTTAAACCCTGCTGTTTCATTTTTCCCAATGTATCGTAAACAAGTATGACCATCTGGTCCCTTAATCTATCCTCAACATCGTTTGATGTTTCAGCGTTGAACGTTCCAACAAACTGGTTTATGAAATTCTCAGGATGGGATACCCTGTACCTGTATTCACCAAAGACCCTTAAATTAACGAGACCGAAATCAGGATCCTGAAAAACGTAGGGCTCCTTGCTCCCGAACTTTCCATCAAAGAACCTTTTCTGTATATAATAAACTTCGGCCTGCTGCTGAACACCTGAAAGTAACTGAACTATTTTTCCAACAACAGGTGCATTAAGGGATGTTAGTGCGTATCTATCCGGTTTGTCTATATAAGCGAGAACTTTACCATCCCTGTAAAAGACAGCTATTTCATCCTCCCTAACAACAATGTTATCGTTCAATCTTATATTCCTTGGAACCTTCCACATTATGTTGTTCTGTTTGTATTGATCCTCCCAAATTATTGTTGTTGCACCGATTAAACTTCCACCCGTTCCTACCTTTTCCTTTTTGAACATATTAATCCACCTTTATGTTTTGAATTACAATCATTCTATCATTAAATGCTTTATAAAAATCATCAGCATTTTTTATTATTATCTGAATTTTATCGTATACGTTCTGAAGATTGTTTGATAGAACACTATTGTAAAGATCGTTCACAGAATTCTTCAGATCGTTTGCCTTTGATACAAACGAATAATCGTAATCATACAGGTTGTCAAGGTTATCTTTTCCTATCCTTATGGCAGGTGAAATACCTGAGTAACCCTGCTGTGCATGCCTTACGGATCCTTCAAGTTCCTGAAGCTTTGATATAACGGATCCAAAGATTGATAAATTTGAATATATGCCGCGATCAACAAGCATTTTCCTTGTATTCTGCAAAATATTCAATGAATCGTGGATTATGTTTGCTATCTGTATTCTCAGATAATTATCCGCCTCCCTGACATCTTCCAGGGTTCTGTACCCGGCAAAACCAGGAATAAGGAGCTGAATCTTTTTCAGAACACCCCTGCTATCCTCAACCCTTTCCCTTATATCAACCATTCACATTCCCCCTTTCCTTGAACCTTATTCTCCAAAGTATGAATATTAGGGTTATTATCAAAAATAGTGTAAGAAAGATCAGATAAATTAAATTTTTTGAAATGAAAAAGTAAGAATAGAGAAATGCAAATGAAGCTACATAATACACATATCCTAAATATTTTTGAACCATGTTTTTACCAAAAGCCTGTGAAAAATAAACAATTAATGCAAAGAAGAGTGAAACAAAACCCATAAAAATTAAAGCCAAAGGTTCATTGGTGGAAATGAAAATGTATAAAAGAACCATAATTGAGAATATTATGAATATTATTGAAATCAGATAACCAAAAAACTTTTCATTTTTCATTGATATTCTTAATTAAATAAAAATATATAAGTTTTATTAATATGGTTTTTTAATTGGAAAAATTTTTATTCTTGGAAGAATTTTATAAATTTGTATGGATCCAGATTTACAAACTGCAAAAACATTTACATTGATAGCTATTATATTGCAGGCGGTATTTCTTATATTTGCCTTACTAACAGTAAGCGTTTTCACAATCACTTCATATCAGGGGGTGAATATTGTCACCTATCCAAACGGTACAACTCAAAGAATTGTTTCTAGCCCTACTGTTTACATAAATCCTTTAACTATGCTTTTTATTCTTATAGCTGTTTCAATTATACCGCTTGTAATGATATTTCTTGATTATTTTCTTGTGTATAAGCCAATTTCTGAAGAAAGGGCTGAGGAAAGCAAAATACCATCACTTGTTCTTGGAATAATCCAGCTTTTCACCGGAGGCATAATAGTTGGCATACTTTTAATTCTTGCATATGTAAAAATAAATGATGCAATAAATAGAAAGAAATATGAGAGTTTGAATAAGCAAAATAACACTAAAAATATTTAAATAATTCACAACATTTGTTAAAATTGTTCATGATAACATTAAGGGATCTTGTGATCTGGTCAATGAAAGAGTACGGTTACAGGCTTGAGAATTATGAGCCCAGTAAATATCTTTTCTTTACAAGGGGTAGTGATTTGATGATTGTTGGTATTTTTGATGAAAAGGTGAATGGTGAAAAGGTACTGGAATTCAAAAGGGATCTTGAGCAATACAAAGGTTCAAAGCACATAATCAGCCTTGAGGGCTATACAGAGGATGCTATAAACATTGCAAAAAGTTTGAACATTTTTTTAATAACAAGGGCTGAGCTTGAGAGGGATATTGGTGAATACATCCTTACCCTTCTTTATAAGGATCAGCAAAAATTGAAGGAAATACTTGAAATGGACGTTGAGGTGGAGGAGGAGCTGGAAAAGAGTGAAATGGACAGTGAAACAATACCAATATTCCTTGAGGAGAAGGGTATTACAAAAAGAATTATTTCACCAGCCATATGGAGGGAACAGGCTATAGAGATTGCAAAAAAGGATGTTCAGGGTTTTCAAACTGAACTTACACTTGTTCCCTATTATATTTATGAATACAAACTTGATCTTATAATTGAAGGTGTTCCCGTTCCAAAAAGGGTTTTTGGAAGACTTGGCTTCAACGCACAAACTGGTGAAATCAGGTACATAACAACAGGCTTGAACATTGTACAGGATCTTGATATTGAATATACTGTACAGAATGAAAGGATAAGTAAAAAAGAGGCTGAGAATATAGTAAAGAATGAACTTTATGGAAAATACACAAGGGAGGAGGAGATAATAACGGATAAGGAGAATGTAACAATAATAGAGAAGAGAAAAACAAGACCAAAGGATGGAACAATAAACGTTTCAATGTTAGGCATTTATTACTGGCCCTACTGGGTTGTTTCAGGTAGCAGGGGTAAAGTGATTATTGATGGTGTTGAGGGCATTGTTGTTCAGAAAAGGTTCAACCTTTAGATGGTTTTCTGATAACTATATAGAAGAATATTGCAATTAAAGCAAAAACTGCAATTTTTGTGTAAAATGGATCAATGGCCTGGCTTGGTATATTGTATATCATCATGCCCGTATAGTTTACTCTTTCAGAAATAATGTTTGAGTTTACATTGACAGATCCTTCCGTGTAGCCTGAAAGGAGCGTGTAATAATTTGTTAAATGGGAACTGTTTCCATCCTCTATCCATTCTGTTATCCTGTAGGGATCCCTTACCATGAAACCAACACCAAGATCCTGTCCCGATCCTACTTCCACCGTTAAATCAATATCACCGAAAACAAGACCATGTGTTGTGGGTACAACACTTTCTATCCATGCATGCTCGTACCATCCGCCCTGCGTGTAAAGCCATCCAAATTCCAACCAGGCAGGAATACCTATTGCCCTTGACATGGATGCGTAAAGGAATGAAAGTTCAACACAGTCTCCACTCTTTGTTTCCCATGTTTCCAAAGCGGTCTTCGGTTTTTCAAGTGATGAATATGAAAGTTTGTAGTGGAAGTTTGTAACAATGTAGTTGTAAAGAGCGAGTTCCATTTCTAAAACATTTGTAGCGTTTGCATTTTTAACAATATTCTCCGAAATGTTTTTGAAATATGATGGATCAATAACCTCCTCGTTGAACAAATATTCAGGATGATCGTACTCTTTTTTTAAATATTCAGGTATACCTGAAACATTCAGACTATTGTATCTATTTACGGGAAAAACGTATGCATGGGTATTGAAAGAATAATTAAGCAATATATTTTCATTTGAATGAATTATGAACGTTAACCAGGTTCTGTTGTATTCATTCATGATTTTGTATTCATTTTTTGATAAAACTTTCATCT
>JAVRLI010000084.1:0-4628 GCA_031961525.1 Thermoplasmatota archaeon
CCCTATCCTATTTTATCTTTAAGCTTTATGATCTCACTACTGACATTACCCTCCGTGGATACAAAATATGCCCGTGTCCATGTCTCCGAAACCTTAAATCCAAAATCTGGAAAATATTTTTTTAACCATTTTGAAGATATTCCCTTGAAATACTTTACAATCTGAGATGGTGCATATCTTGGCGGTGCTGCTACAAGATATACATGGTCTGACATCACCTCCACCGCTATTATCTCAATCCCATACTTATACGCTATTTCATAGAATATCTCTTTGAGTTTCTCTGCTATTTTCCTTGTTAGAACATGTCTCCTATACTTTGGTATGAAAATAATATGATAGTTGCGCAGATATACTGAATGTCTGGTTGATTTCAACTGCATTGTTTAATATATAAAAAATATCCTAATAAACATTTCGGCGATTCATCCCCGCTTTAAAAAGCGAGGCTTTCTCGCCGTGTTTTTGTAAAAAATATATCAGAGGCTAAAGCTCTTCTTTCAGAATGGAGGATGAATATAGTTAAAATGTTGTGATAGTCAAAACAACCTATACCCTGAACCTTCGCATTTAAATGCGGAGAGTATGTCAGTTTAAATATTTATTATTTCACTTTGATGGAAATTTGGAAAATATTAAGAAATTTATTTATGCTTGTTTTCTTTTTTGTTCATGTGAAAAATTAAATTCCTTTAAAGGAGGTGTAATATAAATGGAGAATGAAAACATAAACAAAAAAGAAGAATCGAAAGAAAAAAAGAAAGAAACAAAATACAGTGTAACAGGACTTATAACTAATGATGATATAAACAAAGATGTAATGATTACTACCATTTTGAACAGCCAGATTCTTGGGAAATTGACAAGAGTGGGGCAGTATGAGATAGAAATTTTAACAAAAGATGACAATAGAATTATAATATTCAAACATGCAATCGTATTATTAAGGTTCTGGAATCCTCCTCAAACCGATAATAAAAAAAGGTGATTCATTGTCAGTTTGAAGACTTTACAAAAACACCGCAAGAAAGCCTTTCTTTTCAAATCGGTGATCATTCGCGGAAATGTTTATTAAGGGCCTTAGTATATGAAAAATCGGAGCGAAAAGCTCTCTCGTCAGGACACGGCGAGTATAGAGTGAAATGGTTGCCATAATACAATTATACGCAAAAATTTCGCACTTTAGTGCAAAGGATGTGAGTCAATAGGATTATGGAAGTTAAATGTACAAAATGTGGAAGAAAAAGGGAGAAACTTGAAACAAGATGCAAATATTGCGGTGCGCCCTTTGATATGGAGATAGATTTTCCTTATAGAGAAAATAATTTTCCATACATAGATAAATGGATCTCTCTGGGAGAAATAAAGACACCTATTTTGAAGAAAGAAAATGTTTACTTTAAGCTTGATTATTTTTCACCAACTTTTTCATACAAGGATAGAGGAGCAAAAACATTGATTTCATTCCTTTTTTCAAAAAAGGATGAGTACAAAATTGATGAAATAAATGAAGATTCTTCGGGAAATGCAGGTGCTGCAATTGCAGCATATGGAATCGCTGCTGGTTTTAAAGTGAACATATTCGTTCCTGAAAAAACCATGCCTGGAAAAATAAGACAGATTGAAGCATACGGTGCGAATATTTTCAAAATAAAGGGATCAAGAGAGGATGTTCAGAGGGCTGCGGAAAACCATTCTGGAATATATGCAAGCCATGTCTTTATGCCTGAGTTCAGGGATGGAATAAGAACACTTTCCTATGAAATATTTGAAGATTTGGGAAATATAGATAGAATTTTTGTCCCTGTTTCAGCAGGTACATTATTGATAGGTATGTTCAAGGGTTTCAAACATTTATTCGATTCGGGTGAAATTGATAAAATACCTGAAATGGTTGCCGTTCAGACGGAACAGGTCTCGCCTTTATGTGCAAGGATAAATGGATACGAGTACAATCCCGATAGGGAAATTAATTCCCTTGCCGATGCACTCGTATCAACAAAACCACCACTTATAGATTTAATGGAAAAAATAGTAAGAGATCATGGTATATGTATAACAGTTAGCGAAGATGAAATAAGGGATGCAAGGTATTCACTTGCTAGGATTGGTATTTATGCCGAGTACAGTTCTTCAACAGTTTTTGCTGCGTTCAAAAAGAAAAATTTTGAGGGAAAGAATGTTTTAGTGATCACGGGAAATGGATTGAAGAATTCCGATTAATCTTTGGTTAGCAATTTTTTCAGCGTGTACTTTAATATTCCCCCATTCTTTATGTATTCCACCTCAGCCTTTGTGTCAACCCTGAGAATTCCATCAATTTTTCTTTCATTTCCATTCCTTTTTATTGTTATCTGAACCTTTCCCTTTGGAACCATTTCACTTATGCCAATGATGTCAACAAGCTCATCTCCCTTCAGATCATTTATTGGTTCAGGAATCTGTATGGGTAGAACACCCATATCAACAAGGTTGCTTCTATGAATCCTTTCAAAACCCTCAGCTATTATTGCCTTTACACCAAGTAGAGCTGTTGCCTTTGCAGCCCAGTCCCTGCTGCTTCCCTGACCATACCTCTTACCCGCGAATATTACAAGTGGAATTCCCTGCTGCATGTATTTCATGGCTGCATCGTATATACTAATTTCTTCACCATCAGGATAATACTTCGTGTATCCGCCCATCCTTTCAACCATTTTATTTTTAATCTTAACGTTTGCAAAACCTCCCCTCACCATCACCTCATGGTTACCCCTCCTTGATCCATAGGTATTGAAATCCTCCGGTTTAACACCATTCTGTAAAAGATAAATTGCAGCAGGCGGTATGTTCTTCAATTTTTCTTTATCGTTGAGATCCAGATTCTTTAAAATTTCTGGATCCGAAACAATAGCTCCTGCAGGGGAGATATGGTCTGTTGTTATATTATCTCCGAATATTGCAAGTATCCTTGCATTTATTATATCTTTCAAAGGTTTCTCCTCAAAGGAAAAGTCACTGAACCATGGTGGTTCCCTTATATATGTGGATCTTGGATCAAACTCATAGTATTCACCTTCTGGTATCTTCAATGCCTTCCAGTTCTCATCGCCCTCAAATACGTTTTTGTATTTTTCTTTATAAAGATCAGAACTAACAAATTTTTCAATGTATGACCTTATTTCTTCATCCGAAGGCCAAATATCTTTAAGATAAACGGGTTTGCCATTTGGATCTAGACCAACAGGATCCTTTTCAAAATCCAAGTCCATTCTTCCCGAAAGTGCATAAACAACAACAAGCATGGGTGATGCAAGGAATGTACCTTTTATGTATGGATTTATCCTTCCCTCGAAGTTTCTGTTTCCGCTTAGAACACCTGTAATATAAAGATCGGAATTTTTCATTACCTCTTCCACTTCTTTAACAAGCGGTCCGCTGTTCCCTATGCATGTCGTGCATCCATAACCAACAACATGGAATCCTAAAGCCTCCAGGTATGGTAAAAGACCTGAATTTTTTAGATATTCTGTAACAACAACCGATCCTGGTGCAAGGCTTGTCTTCACAAATGGTTTAACCTTAAGTCCCCTCTCAACAGCATTCTTTGCGATTAAGCCTGCACCCATCAAAACAAATGGATTCGATGTGTTTGTGCAGCTTGTTATTGCAGCAAGGGAAACGGAAAAATCACCGAACTTATACTTTGTTCCCGATATTTCAAGTTCAATTTCCTTCCTTTCCCTTCCTGCGAGTTTCTTCAGCTCATCCGGAAGATTCTTCAATGGTATCCTTTCGTCTGGATTTTTAGGCCCGGCTACGCATGGTTCAATTGATGAAAGATCAAATTCATAAAATTCATCGTATGAATATTCCTGACCCGTATAGAAAAGGCCCTGTTCCTTCATATACTTTTCAATTATTGGTACAAGCTTTTCCCTTCCCGTCAATTTCATGTATCTTAATGTTATTTCATCCACGGGGAATATACCTGCCGTGGCACCATACTCCGGTGCCATGTTTGATATTGTTGTCCTGTCCTGTAATGAAAGGTATTTTATACCTTCACCAATAAACTCAACGAATTTTCCAACAACCTTTTTTGATCTTAAGAATTGGGTTATGGATAAAACAATATCCGTTGCAGTAACACCAGCTTTAGGTTGACCAGTTAACTTAACACCAACAACCCTTGGTATTTCCATGTAAATTGGTTCACCAACAACAACAGCCTCAGCCTCAATTCCACCAACGCCCCATCCAAGAATACCAAGACCATTGATCATTGTTGTGTGTGAATCCGTTCCTATCAGGGTTTCAGGGAATAAGTATCCGTTCTTTTCCATAACGATGCTTGATAAATACTCTGTATTGATCTGGTGAATTATTCCATTCCCGGGCGGAACAACCCTGAAATTCCTGAAAACCTTTGTTGCCCATTTGAGCATTGAATACCTTTCACCATTCCTTTCATACTCAAGTTTTTTGTTCAATTCTATCGCATAAGATGTTCCAAAGTAATCAACCTGAAGGGAATGGTCAATAACAAGATCAACCGGAACAACAGGATTTATTTTGTTTGGATCCCTTCCCATCCTCTGAACAGCATTCCTCATGGCAATAAGATCTATTACAACAGGTACACCCGT
>JAVRLI010000085.1:0-4542 GCA_031961525.1 Thermoplasmatota archaeon
GTAAATTTTCAATTGAAATTGATCCGTTCGTCTCAACAAGAACTTTATAATCCATGTCCAAAAGCTTATTTATGAATTTATAAATATCCTTCTGTAATAATGGCTCACCACCCGTTACACATACCCATTTTGTTTGATATTTTTTAATTTCATCTATTATTTCATCAATTTCCATTTCCCTTCCCTCCTCCCATGCGTACTTTGTATCGCACCATGTGCATCTAAGATTGCAACCAGTGAACCTTACAAAAACCATTGGAACACCGATGTATGTTCCTTCGCCCTGTATTGAATAAAAAATTTCATTCACCTTCATTTTTTTATCTCCTTTTCAATCTTTTTCTCAATCAGCCTTTCAAGTATTACCCTCATGTACTGTGCATCATGCTCGAGTAAGGGTGATACTGATATTAAATTAAAATCCAATTCCCTTTCAAGAAGTACTTCCGCGAGATGCTCGAACCTCATATCCCCCTTCTTTATAGGTGCCAGCCTCATGGTGTTTTCGGATGAGAATTCAAGTCCTGCGAATTGCATGTATATTCCATCGTTGTAGAACTTTGAAACCGAATCTATTAACTTTTCAAAATCGGCTGGTGTTTTTAATGTTCCCCCTGTCCTTGCATGTATCTTTGGAAAATTTAGTATTGGTAGAACACCTTCAATTTTATTTGCCATGTAAATTACTTCATCAACGGATCCTGCAACCTGCCTCTTTCCAGACGTTTCAATACCTATGGGAACATCAACCTTGAATTTTTTCATTCTCTCTTTGACCTTTTTCAGATTTTTCTCAATTATTTTCAATGCCTCTTTTGGTTCATGATCACCATAAATACCCATGTTTGTTACAACCATTTTTGCATCAAGTTCCTTTGCTATTATTGCAGACCAGATAATGTAATCAAAACACCTTTCCGTGAAATCGTTGTTTGATGTAAGATCAATGTAATTTGGTGTGTGAACAGTTAAAATTAAATCAAGTTCCTTTGCAAGTTTACCAAGTTCATTCAATTCAGTATAGGATCTTGCAAGGTTCCATTGCAATACCCTGAGAATATCAGTTTCTTCAATCTTTGTGTTTATTCCAACACTTTTATAGTTTCCATCCTCCCCCTGCCTGAAAACATCAACAATAATTATACTCTCATCCTTGTTTGATGGTAATACCTCCCTTGGGTACAAACCGACTTCATCTGTTACATCCACTTCCTGAACATTTACCTTGAAGAATGGTATTTCAACACTGTTGAGTCCCATGAGATAAGTGTCTTCAATAGCATCCCTCAGCATCCTTCCCTTCGATGAAAGGGGTATGCCGGAAATTCCAAACCTGAACATCCTTACACCTTTTTGATTAATAAACAAATCATTTAATTAATTTTTGCATTTCATAAACTTATCAACAGTTTACCATTCTCAAATATATCATCATGGACAATACCAAGCATTTTCCTTATTTTTTCCTTCCTTTCCTCAATGTATGCCTCAAATTCTTTTTTCTTGTTTGGATAAAGATCCATTATCCTTTCAGCGTTCTTTATGAGGGAAATCTGAACCTTTACATCGAAGGATATTTTCTGGTCAACTTTTTCAAGATCAACCATAAAAATAAAGAATTAAAATCCATATTTTAAACTTTCATAAAATGAATCTTTCCCTATTTTCATATTTTTTGTTTAAGTTAGGGAATTTTACAATTCAATACTTTCAGGATTCATATAACGAAACTTAGGTTCAAAAGTTTTATATGCTCCTTGTTAATTAGTAAAAATGTTAAATGGCCGCCTGCATCCGTTTTGGATGCAGGGTCATACATTGTGTATATTTATGCTTGAAGGAGTACTTATTGATAATGTCTATTTCAACAATAAATTAGGAAAGAAATATTATTTAAAATTGTCATAAGAAATATGCAGGAAAAATAGACTAAAATAATGGAAAATATCTTTATGATTCTCTTCCCTGGAAAAGACCAATCCTAAGAAAGAGGAATAGAAAGGATTCAAAAGATCAAAAATTTTAAAAAACAGCATGGGAGAATTTTTCTCAAAATAACTCAAGGTATCAATAGTAATTAAAAATTGTTGAAATTGTTTGAAATAAAGGAATACCAAAATTGTTTAAAAAAATAAAATAAATTATGTTTCAATTACCAAAGAGCTCTTTTTCTGCGAGTTCCGTTCCCTTCACCATATTTTTTAATTTTTTGTATGCAATATCCCTTGTTCTTGTTCTTAGACCACAATCGGGATTTATTACAATCTTATCCGTATCATAAATCTTTGAAACATACAATATTCTATCACGTATAAGTTCTGGAGGCTCTATGAAGTCTGTGTGAACATGAACAACACCTATTCCCAGTTCCCTGTTTTCACCGAAATCAACAAGATCCTTTATTATCTTAAAACCAGGTCTTTCATTTCCAAGCTCAATTGAATCCCTGTTGGAAAATTCCAGGGCCAGCTGTGTGGTTTTCATATCAAGTATTTTTGGATAAAGGATTCTGTAATCCGAGCTGTAGCATATGTGTGTGCTTATTTTAACACCATCAAGATTCTCCACAGTTTTATTGAACATTTCAACAAAAAGATCTATTTCATCAGGGTGTGTTGATGCAGCAGGTTCATCTATCTGTATTCTGAGCACATCATTTCTGTTCCAGTGTTTTTTAAGTTCAATTATTTCCTCCCTCACTATCCTTGCGAGTTCGAAACCCAGTTCATATCTATCCTTGTAATAATCGTTGAATGACCAGTCCATGATTGTGTATGGTCCAGTTATTGGAACCTTAATGTCCTTCTTTGCAATGTTCAGAACATCAAGAAACTCTTCAAAGTATGCGGAATCCTTCCTTTCAATTCTATCAACAATGCTTGCCTTTTTGTAATATTTGTTGTCGAATGATCTTACCTTACCATAATAAACAAAACCCTTCAGGTGATCGACAGGATGCTCATACATTTCCCATCTGTACATTTCCCCGCCAATACCAATGTTGTCAAGACCTGAACTCTCCATCATTTCTATTGTTTCCTTTAAAGCTTTCCTCTTAAGCTCATGGTATTCATTTTTTCCGTAGGCCTTTATCAAATAGTCAGGTTTCTTTATGCTCCCTATCTCCTGTTTATAGAACATGTTTACCACCCGCATAATTTATCATTAAATCAATTTTCTTTATGGCTATTGAATATGGAAGGAATTCAAGACTTTCATTTGTTGTAATTCTTATTTTATCTGGAATGTTTGAAAAATCCTCCAGTTTTGTTTTAAAAACGTCAATGAACTCAATTATAACATTATCCGGAAGATTTTTAAAATTTTCAGATTTAACAGCATAATCTATGGGAAAATCAATGAAATCTTTTGTTTTTATATTTGTGAAAACATAACCCTTCCCTGAATATGTTGAATAAAGATCACCAAGTGATTTTAAAGTATTAATGTCTTTAACAATGAATTCTTTGAATTCTACATATTTATATTTTTTTGCCAGGGAAAAAATAAAATCTGATATAATGTCCAATACTCTTTTTCTATCAAGGTTGTTTTCAATCTCTGCAACTGAAAGGAATGTGTATGGACCTGGTAAAAGAACCTTGTCCACATTTTCTAAAATAGGTTTATCAGGATATTCATTTTTTATTATATCAAAAAATTCAGGGTAATTTCTTATTATCGGTTTCTTAAAGAATGTGTTTGTTTCAAGGTATCTTGTGAGCGGGCCGATTTCCATGTTTTTTGCATTCATTATGAATGGTCTGAAAATATCGTTCCAGGTAACAGCTGGATCAGATATATAGGTTAAGCCATTCTGTTTTTCTATCCAGAAATTCTTTTCATCTTTTATTTTCTTTTCAAGATCCTCTTTTGTTATTCTATTTCTTTCAAAAAGGTTTATTGCCTTTATTAAATCATCCGATCTTGGAAATATTCCAGAAACAAATGCCTCATTCATCCTTCATCACCTCAATTATTCTTTTCGTGAACTTTAAATTACCGAGTGGCATAATATGGTATCCATCCACAATATCCCTTGTTTCCCTGTAAATTTTTCTGAAAATTTTCACATTTTCTTCAATGATGTCCGTGGATCTTTCGAGTTTAATTTTTACATGCTCGGGAATCGATAGAACGTTTGAATAGAAGGGTAAGGATCTTTTTGATAGAATTGGCATGAAACCTATGTACACAGGGATGGAAAGTGATCCAACCCATGAAATCTTCTTCAAAATATTTTCATCGTATATGGCTTGTGTTATAAAAAAATTCGCACCATGTTCCATCTTTTTCCTTGCTATTTTCAATTCTCCTTCCCTTGAAATGTTCAAGGTTGCACCTATCATTGTTTCGCCATGGTATTCTTCACCAAGTTTTTTTATTAAAGATAAAAGTTGAAAAACACTGATATCTCCAACATTTTTCACATTTTTTGCATTATCACCCTTGACAACAAAGAAACCATCAATATTAAGATGAAGCGCACCAAGTATATCCGATATGATACCAATCCTGTTTCTATCCCTTGTGTTTATTGTT
>JAVRLI010000086.1:0-4388 GCA_031961525.1 Thermoplasmatota archaeon
AAATTACCTTCTCCTATCGTTATTGGTTCTTCAACTAGTGCAGGTGAAGGTCCACCGATTGTTATTGTAACGTTGGTGAAGGGTGAATTTCCGCTTCTGAAATCAAGATTTACATTGTAAACGAATGATTGGAAAGCATTTTTTATATCCTCATAACTTATGTTTTTACCAAGTTTTTCCCTTTCAAACCAAACATAGGCTGCGGCCACCGTTGTTAGATCGTTCAGTGCAACAGCACCAGATACCTCCTGGCTTATTTTTAGAATAAAGTTTGCACTTTGATCCAAGAATGTTCTAAGATGCCTTGGTGGACTGGATTTCACTGAAAATCTATTCATTGATTGTAAACCATGTTTCATTATATCCAGAGCTGAAAATCCACCACAGTATGGACTTAGTTGGCTCATCTGGTGGTGGTACCACCATCCCTCCTCATGAAGTAATCTCTCCTCCTGTGAAAGAATATTGTTAAGATAGTATTCTTTCTGAATATATCCTGAGAGTATACCGGCCAGGGATGGTAGAGAATAGATCAGGTTTGCATTGTGCCTTGCAATATCCTCCTTTTTCAGATATTCCTCTATTATTGAAAAATAGACATTTTCCTTTTTTTCAATTGCTGAGATCATAAATTAAGGTAAAATTTTCTTTTATTTAAAATTTACTTGAAAAAATTCAAATTTACTTTAAAAGTTCAAGAATTTCCTCATATTTAATGTATTTTCTGAAATTTTTAGCAAGTTCATCTATTTCTTTATCAAGATCGTATTCAACCTTTATATCAACATCTTTGTTCGATGATGCAATTTTCAGAAGTTTTTGTGTGATTGAAACATTGCTGAATAAATCATGGAAATAAGTTCCAAAAACATTGTCTTTTATGGATCCATCGTATCTGAATGTTTTAATTCCATTCTCTTTATTTATTAATGAAAATGGTGTTTTTGATTCTGTTATTCCCATATGTATTTCAAAACCATTGATTGATTCACCCTTTAAAGGACCTGAAATAATCTTTCCTGTTAAAGTTCCTACCTTTTTTTCATTCAAAAATTCGGTTTTTGCATCAAGCAGATTCAACCCTTCAATTTTTCCTGTCCTGCTTTCCACATTATCTATTATATATTTTCCAAGCATCTGGTACCCGCCGCATATACCTATTACTATTGCTTCCCTGCTCTTTTCCCTTATTTTTTCATCAAAACCTTCTCTTTTTAAAAATTTTAGATCATAAACTGTTAATTTTGATCCCGGAATTATTACAATATCACTTTTTTCAATATCCTCAGGCTTTTCTGCATATTTTATACCAACATCGTCAATGAAGTAGAAAATGTTGAAATCAGTAACGTTTGCAATGTGTGGTAATTTTATAACTGAAACCATGATCTTTCCATTTTTCTCTTTCCAGGACCATAGTGAATCCTCCTGCGGTATTCTAATATCCATGTAGGGAATTGTTCCATAGTGTTTCAATCCATACTTTTTTTCCATTATTTCGTATGCTGGATACAAAAGATCCTCCTTTCCCCTGAATTTATTCAGAATATAACCATCAATACTTTTTCTTCCAAGTATTTCAACCGTTCCAACTATTGATGCGAATGATCCTCCTCTATCTATATCGCTGACAATAATATTCTTTGATTTTATTCTTTTGGCAAGTTTGTAGTTTGCAATATCATTTTTTATGTTTATTTCCGCGGGTGATCCGGCCCCTTCAATTATAATTAAATCATGATCATTCAATTTTTTAAAAGATGAAATAACTTTTTCAAAGAGGTCAAATTTTTGGGAAAACATGTAATGCATTGAATCCATTGTACCTATATGTTTTCCAAGTAGAACAACATGCGTTCTATCTTTTTCAGGCTTTAAAAGAACGGGGTTCATTTCAACACTGGGTTCAATTTTGCATGCCCTTGCCTGAATGATCTGCGCATATGCCATTTCCCCGCCAAGACCAACACCAGAATTCAGGGACATGTTCTGTGCCTTGAAAGGAACAACATCTATACCCATTTCCCTGTAAATTCTGCATAGAGCAGTAACGATAACGGATTTACCAGCACCAGATGATGTACCCATGATGAATATTGGTTTATATTTCATAATTCACACCTTTTACAGCATTGAATTGAATTTTCTCCAATTTTTCAAGAAAAATATCATTTTCCTTTCTCTTTTTAATTGAGAACCTTATTGCATTTGGTAACGAAAAGCTTGTACAATCCCTGACAAGTATGTTATTTTTGTAAAAGTATTCATGCACCTTTTTTGCATCACCCACATCAGCAAGAAAGAAATTTGCATGTGTTTTCAAACCAGTCCTTCTGGTTATTCTTTCCCTCTCCTTTTTAATTTTCTCAACACTTTCATTAAGAAAATCAGGATTGTTTAGAGCATAATGGGCAAAAGAACATCCTAAAGATCCCAAAGACCATGGGGATCTGAAAATTTTCATTCTTTCTATAATTTGATCCTTTCCAAATGCGTAACCAACCCTTATTCCAGGAACACCGAATGGTTTTGTAAAACTTCTTAGAACAATAACGTTATCATTGTAATAACCGGGTTTTCTATCAGAAAAATCTATGAAAGATTCATCAAGAATAACCGTTATTCCTTTACTCTCCGTAACATCAAAAAGATCTTTTGTATCCATATATTTACCTGTGGGGTTGTTTGGGTTGCAGAAAAAAAGAACATCACCTTCTTTTACAAGATCCCTTACTTCAGGATCTATTTTGTTAACAAGGATTTTCTTCATGGAAAATAGATCAGCGATTCTTTCATATTCACCATATGTATACTTTGGAATTATTGCCCTTTTATTTTTAAATGCAAACCCGACCATGTAAAGCAATTCTGTTATCCCCGCTCCAACAACAACGCTTCCATCTATTTTCAATCTTTCTTTTATTTTATTTTCAAGTGAATCGCAGTATGGATATGAGAAAAAATCCGAATCCCTTATTGCATCCTTAAGAAATGGAGGTCTGTAAGGATTTGCGGAGAACGAAAAATCCATCATATTTTTTTCATATTCCCTTGCACCACCATGGTAGACCATATAAGAGCACCCCTATCACAATAATCAACCATAGTGTTGTAACAATTCCAATATACCTTATTGATCTTAAAACATCATCCTTTGTTGGATAATTTTTTCCATCAATCCTGTAATAGTTTATCTTTTCAAGTGTAACGTTCAATATACCTGCCATGGATGCCATTGTGTACATGCCATTTATTTTCAATTTTCTGTACTTTTTTAATTTTTCCATGACATTTTTTGGTTTTAATAACAAGAATATGAAACCTGTAATTCTTGCAGGTATGAAGTTTGCAATATCATCAAGCCTTGCTGCAAATTTTCCGAAATATTCGTATTTTTCATTTCTATAACCAACCATTGCATCAAACGTGTTTATTATTCTGTAAACAAATGCCCCTATTGTTCCAAAGAAAATAAAGTAGAAAAGGGGTGAGACAATTGAATCAACAATGTTTTCTGCACCGCTTTCTATTGCAGCAGAATATAAATGCTCTTTATCCAGATTACTTACATCCCTGCTGACAATCATGGAAACATTTTTCCTCAATTTTTCCGTATCATCAATTGCACACCTTTTCACATGCCTTATTAAAGAGAAAATTGAGAAGGAGGCCTTAAGAAAGAATACCTGTAGAATTATACCTGCGATTGAATTTTTAAAATAACAAAAGAGGAAATAGAGGAGAAGAACAAAGAAAATAATTGTAAAAACTTCAAGCATCATTCCTTCAAAAAATTCCACATACTTTGACCTTTTCTTTCTCCTTTTATCGAAGAATTCAATTATTTTACCTACCCATACAACAGGATGAATAATACCTGGATATTCACCAATAAAATCGACTATTATGGCAAGAAGTAAAATAACAATCATGGATACAGCATCCTTGCACTCTTTTCCTTTTTCATTATTCTATAGGCATAAACCTTTCCATCATTAATTTTCTTTATGCAATCATCAACATATTCGTCATCAGGTCTAACAAAATTATCGTTTATTGGTATAACGGGATCAATCCTAATGAAAATCTTACCAGGGAATTCTTTTAGAAAATTAACAATTTGGAAAACATTATCACAGTCAAGCAAATTTTTTATCAAAACTGTTTCAAATCTAAACTTTTGGTTGTAAAGTTTTTTCAAATTTTCAATGGATTTTTTATTTGATCTGTGCACAATTCTCATATGTTTTTCATCATCAATTGTCTTTATGGAAAATGCAATGGAATCGGCAAGATCCACAATGTTTTTTGTTAAAAGTTCTCCATTTGTTAAGAGATTTATTCTAATACCATTTTCTTTCATTTTTATCATTAGATTTTCAAGATCA
>JAVRLI010000087.1:0-4476 GCA_031961525.1 Thermoplasmatota archaeon
ATCCCTTATTCCCTCCACAATAAACTCAATTGCCATTGCGCTAAGTATAAGACCCATGATTCTTGATATAACGAGGTTACCTGTTCTTCCTAGATATTTGAAAAGCCACCCTGAAAATAGAAGAATTATGTATGATAGAATCATAACAATAACAATTGCAACAAAAACCATAATCTGATCAAAAATGCCCACACTCTTTTCAGTTACATAAATTATTACAGTTGTTATTGCACCAGGTCCTGCAAGAAGAGGAACACCAAGAGGAACTATACCTATCGCCTCCTTTTCCTCCACCTCAGCTCTCTCAGAATCTGATAACCTGGACCTTGTATATTTACCGTGCATCATATCAAAACCTATTTTGAAAAGTAATATACCACCTGCTATTTTGAAAACATCAACGTTTATACCGAATGCCATGAAAATATAAACACCACCTATTCCAAAGATGAAAAGTACCGATCCTGCAACAATTATACTTTTTTTGAGAACATTCCTTTTCTCCTCCTCCGTATAGAACTGTGTCATGGTGTAGAAAAATGGAACTGAACCGAATGGATTAACTATTGAAAATATGGCAACGAAGGCTGAAAGGAAGAATATCCAGTTGAACATGATTGAAAATAAGCACAATTTATATAAAAAGATTTTTTGAAAAAATTTTAAATAGATACATCTTTTTTCTTCCAGCAATGATTGAAATAAAGGATCTTACAAAAATATATCCTGGAAGAGTTCAGGCATTGAAGGGAATTAGTATGGATGTACAGAATGGTGAAATAGTTGGTTTTGTTGGTCTAAACGGTGCGGGAAAAACAACAGCAATAAGAATATGTGCTGGTGTAACACTACCAACATCCGGGACAGTTCTCATAGATGGTAATGATGTTGTAAAAAATAAGGTGGAAGCATCCAGGAATGTTGGATGGGTACCTGAATTTCCCAATTTCAATTTAAACATGAAGGCAATGGATCTTATGATCTACTTTTCAGGTTTCTATGGACTTGATACAAAAACGGCAAAATCAAGATCACTTAATCTCCTAAGGGAGGTGGGACTTGAAGGCCATGAATATAAAAAACTACAGACATATTCACAGGGAATGAAAAAGAGGTTTGCACTTGCTGCATCATTGATATCTGAACCGAACAATTTTCTTATGGATGAGGTATTGAACGGTCTGGATCCTGAGGGTATAATGTTCTTCAGGGATCTTTCATTAAAATTAAAGAATAGAGGTGCGGCTGTTCTCTTTTCATCACACATACTCAGCGAGGTACAGAACATTGCAGACAGGGTTGTGATAATACACCAGGGTAAAATAATTAGGACAATGAGAAGGGATGAACTTGATGCCATTGGAAAGCCAAGGATTGTTTTTAAATTGGAAAATAGGGATGAAAGAATAAAGAGCCTGCTTGAAAACTATGGTGATGTATCATTCAAAAATGATTCGATTGTTATTGATAATGCAAAAGCGGATCCATCAACAATAAACGGTGAACTTGTTAAAAATGGCTACAGGATAAAGGAATTCTATATGGAGCATGAGAATCTTGAAGAATTCTTCCTTAAACTTGTGGGGGTGAAAAAATGAATCCTATTTTATATGATATGATAAAAACATTGAAAAACAAATGGATGATCATACTCACAGCTGTAATAATACTAATTTCTCTTGCAGTAATTCCTCTTGTCCAGAGTGTTATTGTTTCAATGGATGGTGTTTCCTCATACAACACAACAGGTTATCTCTACTATGAGAATGGTTACCACATTGTTACCTTTTCCTTTAACCAGTTCGGTATAGGTATTCCAAATGTAAAAATTGTTTTAAATATCACAGGTAACAACGTTAATGTTTCAAAAACAATAATATCAAATTCAACAGGCTATGGAAGTTTATATTTAAACCTAACAAAATCTAACTACAATCTTTACCTAAATTGGAGCTATCCGGGATCAAATATGCTTTTTTCATCAGTACATTTCATCCCTGAAACGATAATGAACAGTACACTTTATCCTCTTGTGGGAATGCCCTTTGCACTCATAACAGATCAGAAGAATGCAAGCATGCACAAGTTACTTTTATATTATCCTGCTTTAAATTATTCAAAGAATGAAAATCTTTCCGTATACTATTATGTTTACGGTGAAAATAATCAAAACAAAACCTTCCTTGGTTCATTTACACCGAACATAACAGTTTACAACCTCCCATCCTTTAATAATTATTCCTCAAGAAGTGATATTGTCTTTGCCCTTTATTCAAACAATTCTTTAATTTTAGACACAATTATTCCTGTTTCCTTTTTAAAGAACCAGGTAATCTCAATAAACAGTGAAAGCCTTGGTGCATCATTTATTTCATCAATTTTAACACTATTCTATCCTCTCATTGCAATACTTTCAGCCTATTCAGCCTATGGTAAGGATAGAGTAACAGGCGTTATTGAATCCGTTCTCTCAAGACCAATAACAAGAACGAAATTAACACTCTCAAGGTTTGTTTCCATTATGATCGCAATTGCAATTTCCATAACAATAACAATACTGACCGTTAGTTATTTAATATCATCCACACTCCATGTTCCCATGTTTTCCTTTTCATTCACATTATATTCAATTCTTGCCCTTCTAGTTGATACAGGTGCATTTGTTTTACTCATTTTCATATTTTCACACCTTGTAAAAAGCACATCAGCCCTTATAGGGATTTCAATTGCCTTATTTGTAATATTCGATTTCTTCTGGGGACTCATTGTCTTTGCAGTTTCAGAAGCTTTAGGCTATGGAATCCTTTCATTTAATTATTACAGGGTTGATGTAATTCTTTCATACATAAATCCAGCACAGTTCTATTCTCTTGTTTCAGCCTATCTTACAGGATCATACGGTGGATTTTCATCAGATCCTTCAGTGCTTGGAATAAACCCTGTTAACATTGTCATTGCAGGAATATTATGGATTGTTGTTCCCCTAGCTATACTTTACTACCTTGCAAAATACAGGGACTAAATTTTTATAATTCTTTTTTTTATTTTCATTTATGATTCTTAAATATTTTATAGTTAGTTTAAAGCTTAAAAATCCCTTCACAACAAGCTTTGGAACAGCATATTCAAGGAATGCAATAATATTTCAGTTGGAGAAAGATGGTATTGTGGCATATTCTGAAGCTGTCACCGATACTGATCCTGACTACAGTTATGAAAACAACGATTCAACAATATACATTGTTAAAAATTATTTTTCAAAACTCCTTGATCCATTTCCAACAATTGATGAATACATTGAAAGATCAAAAAAGATTAAAGGATACAACATGGCAAGGGCCTCAATTGAAATGCTTCTATGGGACTATTACAGCAAATTAAACAATAAACCCCTTTATAATTTTATTGGAGAATCAAGGGGTTATGCAAATGTTGGCATATCAATAGGCATGGATGATATTGAAAAGATGATAAAAAGGATTGATGAAGCTTTAAAACTTGGATATAAAAGAATAAAGGTAAAAATAAAAAAGGGAATGGAAATGGATATTCTTGGAAAAATAAGGGATGTTTTTCCAGAAATACCACTTACAGCAGATGCAAACAGTGATTACACAATCAAGGATCTTGATCTGTTAAAAAGAATTGATAAATTCAATCTAATTTACATTGAACAGCCATTAGCCTTTGATGATCTTATAGACCATGCAAAGCTAAGAAAGGAGATTTCAACACCAATATGCCTTGATGAATCAATAACATCACCAGATAAGGCGAGAAAGGCATTCGAAATTGGAGCATGTGATGTAATAAACATAAAACCGGGAAGGGTTGGTGGTATTAAAAACAGCCTGGAAATTGCAAAAATTGCAAGGGAAAATGGTGGACATGTATGGATAGGTGGAATGCTTGAAACAGGTATAGGAAGGGCATTCAACATATCCCTTGCATCACACTCATTGATAGATTATCCCGGTGATACAAGTCCCAACACCAAGTACTTTGAAAAAGACATTGTAAAGAAAACCTTTGAAATGAATAATGGAATAATATACCCATTCAAAGATCCAGGTATAGGAACATCCATTGACCATGAATTCTTTCTTTCGAAGATCATTTCATCCGGAATAATAATTAATAATGGAAAAGCATGATGATTAAATATGTACACAAACAATATAAAAAATGTTAAGGTTGAGGATGTGGACATGGAAGGGGCAAAGAATGCAAAGATTCAATGGCTAATAACAAAGGATCATGGTGCACAGAATTTTGCAATGAGAAGGTTTATTCTTGAGAAGGATGCTGTAATTCCAAAACATCAGCATCCATGGGAGCATGAAATATTCGTTCTTTCAGGTAGTGGAATTGTTGGTGCGGGGAATGAGGAAAAGGAGCTTGGTCCGGGTGATTTTGCATTTATTCCACCAGATGTTCCGCACTGGTACAGAAAGACTTCAAAGGATGACTGGATCT
>JAVRLI010000088.1:0-4454 GCA_031961525.1 Thermoplasmatota archaeon
AACAGAAACGTTAGTAACACCGCCTATCTTTGTTATGTTCTGTGCAACAGGAGGAAATGTATCGTATATTGTATCACCAACAATTTTGTTTCCCAATCCAAGTGCAAATGCAAGTTCCGTGCATGAGGGTGCAAGAGAAACAATTCTATCAACGGGCTGTTTAACATGTACAATGTTGTTTTCATCATCAATAACATTAACATATTTTGTTACATTGCTTTGCTGTGCCTGTGAACTCCCCTGTTTTCCATAGGAACTTATGATGTATCCACCGCTGAACGATGCAATCACCAGGATAACAACAACGGTCCATATCCATACACTCTTCATTTTATCACCTTTCAAGTTAATTTGACAAAAAGTAAATATACTTGATTTATTTAAAGTTTTTTGAATGAGGAACAGGTTATACTTCGCGCTGGTCATTGTTCTATCGTTGTTAGCCGTAATTCTATCACTTGCCTGTGGTCCGGTGAATATTCCTCTCTCAGATATATTCAATTCATTTTTCAATCCCGATGGATCGGTCTATTCAAAAATAACAATTTACATAAGATTGCCAAGAATATTGCTGGCATTTATCGTTGGTGCAGCTTTATCCGTTTCTGGTGCAATAATGCAGGGTGTTTTCAGGAATCCACTTGCGGATCCTTATGTTACAGGTATAGCTTCTGGTGCAGGGTTGGGTGCAGCAATTGCAATAGTTTTTTCATTTGTTTCAATTAACTTTTATTTTATTTCTCTATTTGCTTTTCTAGGAGCAATTTTAACCATGGTCCTTGTATTTTTAATTGCAAGTTTATCCGGGGATCTAAGGGCCGAAAATGTTCTCCTCGTTGGCATTGGACTATCACTTTTTCTGAGCGCTTTACTTGCAATTACAATGTACTTTGGTGGTCAGGATCTTCACACTGTTTTTTACTGGCTCATGGGAAGTTTCAGCGGTGCATCATGGAATGAAGTTTATCTCTCTTACATTGTTATAATACCTGTTTTAATTGTGATTGCAATACTTTCAAGGGATCTTGATGCCATGATGATTGGTGATGATCATGCTTATTCCCTGGGCATAGATGTTAAAACAAGGAGAATAACATTCATTGTTCTAACATCTCTGATAACGGGAATAGCTGTATCATTTTCCGGCATAATTGGTTTTGTTGGTCTTATAATACCTCATATGATAAGATTGATCATAGGTCCAAAAAACAGGGATCTTATTTTACTATCCATATTCCTCGGAGGTGCATACCTTGTTATAGCTGATACAATTGCAAGATCCCTTGATATAATTGAGGAACTTCCTGTTGGTATAATAACATCAATTGTTGGAATACCAATTTTCATATTCCTTATCATAAGGGAAAAGAGGTACTGGAGGTGAATCTATGATCCAAATAAAAAATATCAATTTTTCATACAATGGTAAAAAAATTCTTAAAAATATTGATTTTAATGTTGAAAATGGAAAAATTCTATCTATTCTGGGTCCAAATGGATCTGGTAAGACAACCCTTTTAAAAGTAATTGCTGGTATTTTAAAACCCGATATTGGTGAGGTAATTGTTAATGGAAAAAATTTTTTGAAAATGCAGAGAAGGGAAATGGCAAAATTGATAGCATATGTCCCTCAGAACTTCGAGCCAGGTTTTGATTTCACGGTTTTTGATATTGTGAGCATGGGAAGATTTCCTCACAAAGCTCTTCTTGAAACACTAGATGATGTGGATTATGAAAAAATTGAATGGGCACTTAAAGTAACAGGTCTTGAGGATCTTAAAATGAAATCAATTAGGGAAATATCCGGTGGTGAAAGGCAGAGAACAATCATAGCCATGGCACTTGCACAGGATGCTCAAATAATACTTATGGATGAACCAACATCAAACCTTGACATAAGATACCAGCTGAACATGCTTGAATTAATAAAGAATATGGTGAAGGAGGGAAGAACAATAATCTTAACAATGCATGATGTAAATTTATCAATAAGGTACAGTGATGAGGTAATAGTTCTTTCAGAGGGTGAGATTTATTCAAAGGGAAAACCCGATGATATTATAGATGAGAAAACAATAGAGAATGTTTATGGAATAAAAACTAAAATTCTAAGGAATGGATCAAACAGGATTTCCTATATTTTACCTGTTGTTGAAGAAAATCAGGGGCTTTGAAAGGTGTCTTCTCGCAATTATGGGTACTTCATAGAATCCCTCAGATATGCCCCTTTCAACAATTCTATAATTTACTTTATTTGTTCTGTAACCGCATTTTCTGCACCTGTAACCCTTGTTCTTCCCCGCACTCTCCATTTTTATACCACAGTTAGGACATATGGGTATGATCTTTTCCCTTATTTCCCTTAACTTTAAAATTTTGATCTTTTCAATGTTTATTGTTCCAGGGTATTTCTTTATGCTCCCATAAACTTCCACAAGATCACCATTCTTTAACTTTTTTATAATATCCCTGAATTCTTTTGTATTTTCATATGCTGCACAATCAATACTTCCACTTTCATCACATAACTTGAATATAACATGTCCTCCCTGGATAATTCTTGGATTTTCACAAACTTTTCCTTTAATTATTATTGAATCGTAAGGATTTATTTTGGAAATTTTCTTTCTAACAAGATGGTCATCACTTCCTTGGTTTGTTTCAAATATAAGGTAACCGATGTATGGATCACTTTTTACAATTTTCCTTGCAATTTCAAGATCATCCGGATCCGTTCCCCTTATGCCGAATAGAACAGGCGTTTTTGTTTCTGGCTTTATTGCCACATGGTCATTTATGTAATCATAGTTCTCAAATGTTGTTTTTATTCTCTTATCCATTTCTATTACAGAATCCTTATCAACAAACCTTTCCATCGTCCATCTATCCCTGTGAAGGTATGCTATAAGTTCATACGTTCTGAATTTTGGTTTCCATGCTATTGCGCAGGCAGCCCCAATTAATCCCCTCCTTGTTTTATAACCAAAATAAACTGAATCTTTCAAAAAATTTTCAATGTAATCAAGATTAAGAACGGATCTCACACCCTTCCAGTAAAGTTTTTCCGGCAACTTTGATCTTGTAACAACAATACCCGGGGATGTTTTTTCCTCATCCATTACGGAAAATTTTTCCACTATTTTTCTTACCCTTTCAAAAACATCATATTGGTTACCATAATCCCTTCCATTTTTGAACATGAAAATATCCTTACCCCTGAATTCACCAATCTTTATTTTTTCACCATATCCCTTTCCAAATTTGAGTGCTATGGCTGCATTTCCCCTTGTTTTCCATGGTATGTTCGGGTTCAACCTAACCAATCTTGGATAGGAAATAAGATCTAGACCAATGGAATCTATTATTTCCAATGCAAGGTACGTTGTACACATTCCCTTTGAAGAATCCGTGTCATCAACACCAATCCACATAACCAGATCACACATGATAATGGGTAAAAAAATTTTTAGGAAAAGTTTATTTTTAAAGAGAATATAATAAAAATGGTGATAATTATGGATTTGTTAAATCTGCTTGAGGATCTGATAATGACACCAGGAATAAGCGGATACGAGGATGAAATAAGAAATAAAATATTGAATTATCTGAAGAAATATGGAGAACCAAGGGTTGATAAAATTGGGAACGTTTATTTAACAATTGGTAAGGGAAACAAGCACATAGCATTCATGGCACATATGGATGAAATAGGTCTTGTTGTTTCATATATCGATGATCATGGTTTTCTGAAGGTAAAAAAGCTTGGTGGTGTGGATGTAAGGAATCTTTATGGTCAATACTTTGAAGTTTTTGCATCCAATGGAAAAAGGTATATTGGTGTTATTGGTCTCAAACCTCCACATATTTCAAAGGAGGATGAGATGAATAAGGTTGTGCCCTTGGATGAACTTTACCTTGATGTTGGTGCATCCTCAAAGGATGAAGTTCTTAAAATGGGTATAAATGTTCTAGATCCAGTAAGATGGATAAAACATTTCTACATTCTCAACGAAAAGTTCGTTGTTTCAAGGGGTCTTGATGACAGGGGAGGTGTGGCAATTCTTCTGTCCATGATAGATGATCTTTACAGAAAGGATTTAAAAGTGAAGATTACGTTCATCTTTACACTCCAGGAGGAAACAGGATTGAGGGGTGCGAAGGCAATAGACCTCAGGGACATTGATGAACTTTACGCAATAGACAGTGTTACTGCAGCGGATCACCCGAACGTTGATAGATCATTGAGCCCTGCAAGTTTAACACATGGACCTGTTATAAGGTTCATTGATGAAAGGGGAATTAATTCAAATTCTTTGAGGAAAAAAGTGAAGGAAATTGCAAAGAAAGAAGGAATAGGTATACAGGAACTTGTTACGGGCTCGTGTACAGATGCAGCAGAAACATTTGAGCTTGGAATACCTTCATTAGCAATATGCTTCCCTCTTAGGTATACG
>JAVRLI010000089.1:0-4366 GCA_031961525.1 Thermoplasmatota archaeon
ATAGGGCTCTTGAGTGTTGGGTAGGGCGCATAGTCAAATGTTGCCTGAAACAGAAAGGGGCTTACTATGGGCACTTTACCTCACTTTTATTATAAAAAGCAGCCCCGGGCAGATTCGAACTGCCGTCGCGAGATCCAAAGTCTCGCATGCTTGACCGCTACACCACGGGGCTTCGTTTGAGAATATTCAATCAATATTAAAAACTTTATTCGGGGAACCTTTTTATAGTTTGTTTTATAATCCAATTTAAATGTTTCCTGATATATCTGATATAAAAAAGCTCAGAAAAAAGGTTGAAATGACACAGAAGGAACTGGCAAAAAGGACAGGTTTAAGTCAATCATACATAGCAAGGTTGGAGAACGGTGACCTGAACCCAAGCTATGAAAATCTTAAAAAGATATTCAGCGTTCTTGAGTATGAACTGGAAAAGAGGGAGGAAAGGGAAATAAAGGTAAAGGATGTTATGACAAGGGATGTTATTTTTGTTGATTACAATGATTCCATTGATTCAGCCATGAGAATATTCCTTAAATATGGATTTTCACAGCTTCCAGTCATTAAAAATGGTCAGGTTGTTGGTTCAATAACCGAAAGCATAATAAGTTCAAAAATATCAAATGGAAAATCACCTTCAGAACTGAAAAAAATGAAGGTTTACGAGATTATGGAGGAACCTTTTCCTATTGTTGGAGAGAGTACACCCATAAAAATAGCTGCATTTCTTTTAAAATTTTATCCAGCAATAATTGTAACAAACGGTGAAAAAATAACAGGTATTGTTACAAAGGCAGATCTTTTGAAAACAATTTGAATTTTAAAAACAAAAAGAATATAATACCCGAATTTTTTTAAGAGGATGAGCGGAGGTTACCGAGCCTGGTCAAAGGTGCGAGATTCAGGGTCTCGTCCAGCAGTGGTTCGCCGGTTCAAATCCGGCCCTCCGCATTGTATGGAAACTTTAAAACTTTACTGGGATGATCCATACATGAGATCATTTACTGCAAGGGTAATTGAAATAAAGGATGATTATATTGTTCTTGATAGAACAGCATTTTATCCCGGCGGTGGGGGGCAGATATACGATACGGGGAAAATTGAAGATCTGATAATTTTTGAAGTGAAAAAAGAGAATGAGATCATATACCACAGGTTCAAAGGTACACCAAAATTTTCTGTTGGTGATATAGTAAGAGCAGAAATTGACTGGGAAAGGAGGTACAGGATCATGAAAAACCATTCAGCATCACATATTGTTTATTATTTTATGTTAAAGGTTTATGATGAAAAAATCAAACCCTATGGATCTGGACTGGTGGATGAAATAAAGGACAGGCAGGATTATATTGTTGATGATTCCTTTGATGTTTCAAAAATAAGGGATGTGGAAAAGTTTGCGAACGATTTTATTCAGAAGGGTTATGAAATTAAAACCTGGACAGATGAAAATGGCGTAAGACACTGGGTATCGGGTGAAATAAGCATGAAATGTGCAGGAACACATGTTAAAAATACGAAGGAAATAGGGAAAATAAAAATAGAGAGAGGAAAAAAGCCGGGAAGGGGTAAGGAGAGAATAGAAACATTCACCTCAAGAAGTATCCTTCCACCGTATCCCTTATGAACAAAAACAGGTTCTTTGGATCATGAAAGTTTGAAGTTTCGGCATGAAGGTAAAGGAAGCATTCCCTCTTGCATGATTTCATTTCCTCCCTTCCCCTTATTGCCTCTTCACTTGATAAAAGTGTGTCAAGATCCTTTTCAATTAGATTCCCTATGCTTCTTCCAATAACGCTGCATGGATAAATTACATCACCATTTGCCTCTATCAGCACGGAATATGATTTACATGTGTAATGGTTTACGAGGGCATCTATAAATGCTTTGCTTGTTACAATCACACCCCCATATTCTTTTTTAAGCTGTAAAAGAACATCATGCATGGCGTATCTATCCGGTGAAAGGTCAGGCGTGTTATCAAAATGTACGGCTGGCATTATTAATATTCTCGCACCTGCATCAGCTACTTTTTCAACCTTGTATCTTAAATTATTGATATCATTTTTTGTTACAACCGTTTGCACTGTTATTTTCAATCCCTGATCAACATATTTCTTCAGTTTATCAAAAAGAAAAAGATTTCCATGACCCTCATCAATTGATATGTGAAGAAAATCAAGGTATTTTGAAAATTCATTCAATGGTGCCTGATCCAGAAGCAGTCCATTTGTTGTCATGAACAGATAGAACGATCTATCATGGGCATGTTTTATTATATCCAGGATATCTTTCCTGAGAAGAGGCTCACCCCCTTCAAGACTTAAAACGGTCACCGTTGAATCTGCAAGCCTGTCTATGATTTTAAATGCTCCTTTTGTATCAAGCATTTTAACAGGATTGTTCCATACATTACAGAAAGGACACTGTAAATTACAGGCATGTGTAACCTTGTATGATCCATAAACAGGTCTTTCATAATCGTCCTGATACGTACTCAGGAACCATTTTAACGCTCTTAGCTTTCTATCCATATTACCTGTTATTACATTTCACAAATATTATGTTTTCTGAAAAAGTTTTTTTCTTATTAGCATATTAAAGAATTAAAAAATCTTTTTCTTTAATATATTGAAATAACTTTTATTCCAAAATCTTTTTTAAGAACAATAATTATATGAATACTATGAAGGAACTTAATGTTGAGGATTTTTACAGAATAAAATTTCTAAGTGATGTACAAACATTCGGAAAAAATATCTTTTTTGTTGTTTCAAATGCAGATAAAAAATCAAACGACTACAGGAGCAAAATATGGATTTATGATAGTAAGATCCATGAATTCACATCAGGACCGAAGGATTCACAGCCAAGGGTTTCACCCGATGGAAAATTCCTTGCATTTGTATCACAGAGAAAGGAGAAAAAGAATCAGCTTATGTTGATGCCGCTTACAGGTGGTGAACCAAAAGTTATCCTTGAAAGGGATGATATTTCAGAAATAACATGGTCACCCGATGGTAAATCCATATACTTCATTTCCAACGAAAAAATGAAGAGTGAAAGTGATGTAAAGTACATTGAAAGGTATCCTTTCTATTTCAACGGTAAGGGCTTTATATTTGATAAAAGACCAGCACTTTTCAACGTTGATCTCAGGGGAAAAATAAAAAAGCTCACGGATGAACCATACAACGTTGTATCATTTTCCATATCAAAGGATAATAAAATTGCAATTGTTATGAGGGATGATAAACAGGATGTTTACTGGAATAACCTTTACATTTTTGAAAATGGAAAAATGAAAAAAATAGAAATTGATGGATCATTTTCAAACCCCAGATTTTCACCAGATGGAAATAAAATCGCAGTTGTTTATTCCGACAACAAAAAGAGTGTCTTCCAGCACCACAAAATTTACATTTATAATTTACAGGATAATTCATTCAAATGCGTAACGGAAGAGATAGATAGGGATATTGGAAATTCAATAAATTCGGATTCAAGGTTTGGTTCAGGGAAGTTATTTGACTGGGTTGGGGAAAGAATATATTTTACAATCACAGATGGAGGTATTTCAAAAATGTTTTACCATGATGAAAAAGGAAACTTTGAATTTTTCAGTAACAATGAAAGCATAGAGTGTTTTTCAATAATGGAAAAGGGATTTGCATATATTTCACAGAGTGCAACAAGACCCACGGAACTTTTCCTTTACACTGGAAAAATTAAAAGAATTACAAAATTCAATAAATATTTTGAAAACTTGCCAGAGCCACAGAAATTCACCATCAAGGCATCAGATGGAAAGAATGTTGATTTCTGGTTTTTAACAAGGGATAATAAAGAAAGGCCAACAATTCTTGAGATACATGGCGGCCCGAAAACAGCGTACGGTAATGCTTTCATGTTTGAATTCCATGTTCTTGCATCTTCAGGCTTTAACGTTATTTTCTCTAATCCAAGGGGAAGTGATGGTTACAGTGAAAGTTTTGCACTTGAAATTAAGGAACATTTTGGAGAAAGGGATTTTATGGATCTCATGGAAATAGTTGAATATGCTTTAAAAAATCTACCAGTGAATAAAGAAAAGCTGGGTGTTATGGGTGGATCCTACGGTGGATTCATGACAAACTGGATTATAGGACATACTGATATATTCAAGGCTGCAATAACCGAAAGATCAATAAGCAACCAGATTTCATTCTTTGGAACATCGGACATTGGTCCAGGTTTTAACGGTGATCAGATAGGAAAAAATCCATGGGATATGCTTGAACATTACTGGGAAAGGAGTCCCTTGAAACATGTGAAGAATGTAAAAACACCTCTGTTGATAATACACTCGGATGAGGATTACAGATGCCCG
>JAVRLI010000090.1:0-4332 GCA_031961525.1 Thermoplasmatota archaeon
ATTGTATGGTATACGGTTCTGCAGGGATCATTACCAATGGTAAAGGTTGTTGGTTTCTCCTATTCACCATCACCCCTAAAGGCAAATACAACTCAGACTGTTACTCTTACTGCATTTGTTATCTATAACCAAAACAACAAAGTATTGCCAGATGTCAATTTAACAATAGTTGGGGTTAAAAATTTAACATTATTATATTCATCACCAATGACATTCACTGGAAATACTGTTCTGAATTTAAAAACAGGTATATATACAGTATATGTTAATGCAACATTGAACAAAACAGAATCATCATATAAGAGCGTAATCAATGTTGTTTCAGGTTATTCATCCAATATTTTGAAGGTAACATCAATAACATTTTCCAATCCAAACCCTGTTCATGGTAGTAATGATGGTATCACAGTCACTGTTTACAGTACATCACCAAACACTGAAACTTTCAGGTTATATTACAATGATACTTTTAGGGGCAATACAATTTCAATGCAAATTAGCACAGGTAATCCCTCTCCATATTTTACAATAGCACCATTCACATCTATGGTTATAACAGCCACTTGGTTGAACATAGGTGGATCTGGAGCTGCTGCTGGTCTTCATACAATAACTGTTAACATTGCCCTATCACCAAATTCACCGCCAGTAACAGTTCAGGGTCTTTCAACAAACATAACAGTTTTACCTAAAATCCTTCTTGTTGATGATGAAAATGTTCCTGTAAATTCACCATCAAGCGTTTTTAACTTTTACACAAGTATGTTTCTTTACATAAATTATCCTGTTGATACGGAAATAATAGGATATAATCAGCTTGCCTCAACTTCAGGGTATGATCTTGTCATTTGGATCACTGGTTACTCTTCTCAGGGTTTATCACCAAATCAAGCCAATCAAATAATAGACCTGGCCAATAGTGGAGTATCAATCCTATTGATAAGTTCATCCCCATCTTCATATTCTTATCTTTCATCAAGTGGCTGGTTTTGGCAATATACTTATACATCATTAAACAATGGTTCCATGAATTTTACAAAAATTGGTAATTATAATATCAACATTAATGGTACCCTTACACCCTCTTCCTACGGTAATAATGTAATATATTTCTACTCTTCATTCAAAACACTTTCTTATTATAAAAGCAATGTTAATGTTACTGGTATATATTCAACTCTCTCCAGCGGTGCAAGAGTGGTTATACTTGGATTTGAGTTTTCAAGGTTATATGTTTATCAGCAGAACATTATAATGAACAAGATTATGCTATGGTTATCAAACATTACGATAAGAACAGGGAATGATTTGGCATTGCTTGATATGAGGGTCTCAAATCCAAATCCCCTATTTTCACAGCCTGTTAATCTTACTTTCTACGTTGCAAATTTTTCTCCAGTCAATTTAACAAACATTGATCTTGAGGTGTTGATAGACAACCAACCAATAAATGGTCAACCCCTTTATCACATAAATTTCATACCTGGCAACGGAAGCTATGTAACAGTAAATGTAACCTGGACTGCAGGATCACCAGGACCCCATACAATATATGCATACGTTAACCCGTATCATACAATAAGTGAGGTGAACTACAATAACAATGGCCTCCCGCCTACAGTCCTTAATGTTATTAATGTAAAATTCTCAACGCTTGTTGTGTGGATACATTCTCAAGGAGATCATTACAATATTACATCGGTTACAAACACATTGAAAAATCTAGGTGTATCTTATGTTTTTTTAGATTATAACACTAACCAAAACCCACCAATCATAAATCCATCTTCAAAATATTACTTCCTGAATTATAACCTTGTAATTTTGGATTTCAACGGCACGCAGGATCCATTATCAAGCGATAAAAATCTTGCAAATGCTATAAATAGCTATTTGGTGAATAATAATGTTTCAAAATATCCTTACTCATTACTTTTTATGGGTGAATATGCTGGAGCTTCAATTCAAGGATCACAGATACAAACATCTTTAAATTTACAAATATCTGCGATAAGTGGAAAGCCTCAAACAATGTATCTTTATGGAAATAACAATACCAATCAAAATTTGAACCTTGGATTCTTTGGAGCAAATGTGACAAGGGGATATGGAATTGTGTATAAATTTTACAATGAAATTACAACATTAACATGCCAAAATCCCTATTCTATAAATATTTTAATGAATTCAAGTAATAGTTATGCAGTATTGGAAAATATATCTTACTTAATGGTTGGAATTGTTCCATTAAGCCTAGAAAATGTTGCAGGAATAATACAAAGCCATACACAGCAATTTGGACCACAATATGGATCAATATCGGCAAAATATTTGCTTATGTTAAATCTTCTCGGTTCCTTCCATTATACTGTTAACAAAGCGATACCTGAAGTTCTTGGTGTTGACATGAGTATAAGTTCAAACATGGTCATGGTAAATCAGTATTATGTTATATCGGGCATTGTAAGAAATCTGGGTAATCAACCATATTCAGCTATCGTGAACGCTTATGACGGTTCACAGTTGTTCAACACCCAGACTGTTTATGTGCCGGCATTATCCGCTGTTCCCATTAAATTCATATGGCAACCTCAGTATGCGGCCCCGCCATCAAATCCCAGAGAAATTAGATTTGTAATCTCAAACATAAATGTTCCTCCATTTACCCTGCCATCAGGCTATCAAGTATTCAATTTTCTTAAAGAAGGTTTGGTTAGTACTCCTGTCTATGTTTTCTACGATAATTTTTCAACAACAAATTATTTCTCACATGAAAACATTGTTTGGGGATTCAGCGCTGTTAATTACTATGGAACAAGTACACTTTATTCAGGGGAACCGTTAAGTGTTTTCGGCCCTGTAAACTCATTATTTAGTACTATAAATCAATATTATTGGTTCTGGACTAACAAATTTTCCACACCCTCAGGCGGTTATGCTTTAGGAACAAGCTATTCACTTGTAGGATCTAATAATTGGAAAAACACATATGGCTATGCTTCCGTTATAACTACGAATTTACTTATTCATGGCTCACAATTTGCTTATCTGGACATGGATGCTGAATTTGAACTTTCCAATGGAGGTGAAGGTGTGATTGTTTTTGCATCTCCTGATGGAAACGCAAATTGGTACTGGATCTCACCAACAATAGGTTATCCTGGAAATGTTTACGTTGGTAGTAGGAGTAATGGGGATAACATTTTTCCTTCTAATTTTCATTATCCAAACAATAATGCATATTTAGTTCCGGCATTCACAACAGTTTCAGGCGGTGAATATTTAAGATGGGTACATTATACTTTCAATCTTTCTCAGGCTATGGCTGCCTGGGGTATATCTTTATCAAGCACAAGTTCTGTGAGTATAAGAATTGTGTTGGTTCTTGCTTTATATAGTACCACTTATATTCCAAACATTTACGGTAATGACTTCTTTGTTATGGATAATGTTAAAATATCAGAGATTGGCCCTACAACAGGTACAGGTTATGGTTATGGTGATGTTTGGGTGAGGAATTACGATCCCAACATTGGATATTATATGAATAATTCTATGTACTATTATGAAATGGATGAACTTGTTTCCGTACCAATATCATTCAGTAATTTACTATGGGCTAAAATGGATTTCTTAACAGCATATAATATATGGGCTCGTTACTCTTATGCTGCAGATGTTACGGATGTACCAAACGGTTTCAATTTATATGTTGGAACATTGAATCCTAATGGTGGTATAACCTGGTATCAGCTGGACACAAGATGGGCAGGTGAAGCAGGCATTGTATCCTCATGGACATGGGCATCCACCATTACAAGTGTTTATTATTCACCTAGCTATGCATTCCACCAGATTGGAAGTGATATAAATCTCACAGGATTTGTAGGAAATGCAATATACTTAAAATTTTTAGTTCATGGTGATTTTCCAACAAATCCTTCTACAGGTGAAGGTTACCATGGTTCATTTGGGTTAGTTCAACAAATAAGTGGTAACGATTGGGTTAAGTTAACAAATGTGATCATAATTGGTTACAGTCCCATAGGCGTTGTATCTGTACAATCCGTTTGGTTTTAATTAAAACTTTTTAATATTTTTTATATTTTTTAAATGATTTATGAGAAAAGTATTTCTATAAATTTTTTATTTGATTCATTCATGGTAAATATTGGTATAATTGGTGGATCAGGAATACATGAAATTTTTGAAGAGAAGGAGAGAAAAGTGGTTCATACACCATATGGATCGCCATCGGATGATATTGTGATAGGAGAAATATCTGGCATTGAGATTGCTTTTTTGCAGAGGCATGGAAAGGGACACAAAATT
>JAVRLI010000091.1:0-4350 GCA_031961525.1 Thermoplasmatota archaeon
TTTGACAAATACCTTGCAAAGCTTGCAGGTGAAGAGGGAGCTGAAATATGGGTTAAAAGCCCAGCTATCTCTCTAATATTTGAGAACGGGAAGGTTGTTGGTGCAAGGATAAGGAAAATGGGTAAAATTGAGGAAGTAAGGGCAAAGGTAATAATTGGTGCTGATGGTTTTGAGAGCCAGGTGGGAAGATGGGCAAAGATAAACACAATGCTAAAGGACAGGGACATTGTTTCTTGCATTGAATACAGGATGGTTGGTATTGATATAGACAAAGAATTCACAGACTTTTACCTTGGAAGCTGTGCTCCAGGCGGCTATGTCTGGGTCTTTCCAAAGGGAAAATCCGAAGCGAATGTTGGTATAGGTGTTTCATTGAACAAGTTAAAAAGACCAGGTGAGGTGAAAAAATACCTTGATGATTTCATTGAAAAACATCCAGGATTGAAAAAAGGAAAAACAATTGAAATAATTACTGGTGCGGTATCAACGTGCTCCATGCCAAATTCAATTGTTACCGATAATGTCATGCTTGTTGGTGATGCTGCAAGGCTCATAGATCCAATTACGGGTGGCGGTGTTGCAAACGCCTGTATATCTGGAAAGCTTGCAGGAGAGGCAGCGTATGAGGCAATTAAGAGCAAGAATACTTCAAAGGAATTCCTGAAGGAACATTATGAAAAGAAGGTAAGGGAAAAGTTTGAGAGGAAAAATCTAAGGAACTGGTTTGCAAAAGAGAAACTCTCGGAACTTTCGGATGAAACACTTAATAAACTAATTGAGGCAATATCTGAAGTGGAACTCTCAACAATTTCAGTAAAAAGTCTTCTTGATGCTGTTCAGAGAAAGTATCCTGAATTGATAAAAGAATTTGAGGATCTTCTCTAAATTTTTTGAGCGAAAGAATTATATTTATTTTACTTATATGGGATTTTCACACGAGAAAGGAATCACTATGACAGAGCTTTTGGAGGAACTGGAGGAAAAGTACGAAAAGAAAAAGAAGGAGCTTGAAATTCATAAGACAGAAAGGGATAGGCTTGAAGCAGAGGCATCAGAATGGGCAAACAAAAGGGATGAACTGAACAAGCAGGTAAAGGAACTTTTCAAGCAGGCAAAGGAGTTCAAGGACAAGAGGGATGAACTGAACAAACAGGTACAGGAGCTAAAAAAAGAGAAAGAGGAGTGGAAAAGTAAGGTAGCAAAATTATCGGAAGAATTGAAAGAAATAAGGAAAAAGATTGTTTTTTCGGAATCAGGTAAACCTTCTGTACAGGCACTTAAGAAAAGGCTTAAGGAACTTGAAAACAAACAGGAGACAACAGTTCTTACACCTGAAAAGGAGAAGGCACTTGTTGAGGAAATTCACAGAATAAGTGTTGAAATTGAAAAATTGAAGAAAGAAGAAGAAGAAAAAATGAAAAACAACCAGGAATACATGGAGAAAAAGGCAGAGCTTTCAGTGGCAAAGATGAGGCTTGATGAAATATCTGAAAAGATAGAAGAGGTGGCAAACGAGTCCCAGGTTTACCACGATAAGGCAATGGAAATATACGAAAAGGCGCAGGAATTGAGAAAGAGTGCAGATGAAGCACATCAGAATTATGTTACAATAATTCAGAAGGCGAGGGAAGAGGATAACATTGTTAAGAATTTAACAAGAGAGGTAAGGGACTTTGAGAAAATAATAGCCGGATTGAAAATAAAACAGAAGACAAGCAAGAAGCAGGAGAAGGAAACTGAACTCAAAAAGATCGCAGAGGACATTTTCGAGAAATTTAAGAAAGGAGAGCCACTTACAACGGAGGATATACTCATTCTTCAAAAGGCAGGATTCATTTAAGCAACATTTTTATAACCTTTGTAATTTAAGAAACTTAGCCCCGGTGGTGTAGTGGCCTATCATATGGGTCTGTCGAACCCATGACCTGGGTTCAAATCCCAGCCGGGGCGCTGAATTCCGTTGCCAAAAATAAAATTAAAGAATTTTGAAATTCTAAAATTTTATGAAAATGACAATAGTTAACATTTACTGGCTTGTTCTTAAGGGTTATATGGATTTCACCTTTGATATCTATTTCAATTACACAAAACCTGAAAGGTTGTTATTCATATATGGAGAAAAATAGAATTACAAAAACACGGCGAGAAATTCTCGCTTTTTAAAGCGGGGATGAATCACCAAAATATTTATATAGTAATTTTGTATATAAAAAACAGAGCGTAAAGCTCTCTCGTCGGGACACGGCGAGTATAGGGGTGAAATGGTTGTGATAGCCAAAACGACCTATACCCTGAACCTTCGCATTTAAATGCGGAGAGTATGTCAGAAAAGTGTTAAATAATGAATGTAATTAAAATGAAATATGATAGCCTTGAACCAGATACTTTTCAAATCGGGCACAGTTTCAAAAATGATAGATTCAGAACGCTTCAGGGAGGAAACGGATTCATCAATTTTAAGGTACGTTAAGAGGGATCTTGCTGTTCTTTTCTGGAATACAACCTTCGTTTGCAATTTAAAATGCATTCACTGTTACGCATCAGCAACACCACATCCCCATCCCAACGAACTGAAAAGGGAGGAGATGATTGATGTCATTGATGATCTTTCCAATATGAAATTGCCAGTCATAATATTTTCAGGTGGTGAACCTCTTCTTAATCAATACATTTATGAATTATCCACAATTGCAACTGAAAAAGGAATCAGGAGTACACTTTCAACAAACGGTACGCTTATTGATGAAAATATTGCTGGAAAGATAAAAGATTCTGGTTTCAAATATGTTGGTATAAGCCTTGATGGTATGAGGGAAAAACATGATTATATGAGGGGTGTTAAAGGAGCATTTGATAGATCAATAAATGGTTTGAAGAATATAAAAAATACAGATATAATGTCAGGTGTTCGTTTCACAGTTACAAAGAACAATTATAATGATCTACCCAAGCTCTTCGATCTTTCTCTTGATATTGGTATAGACAGGTTTTGTGTTTATCACCTTGTTCCATCGGGGAGGGGTGCAAACGTTGAGGATATAGATAATAAAAAGAGAAGGGGAATGCTTGATTTTCTTATTGAAAAAACGTATTATGTTCATGATGAAAAGATTGAGATGGAAATACTAACAGTGGACAATCCTGTTGATGGCGTTTACGCTTTTCTAAAAACTTTAAAGGGGGATGAGAAGAGGGCAGGGGAAGTTTACAGATTACTTAAAAGAAGGGGTGGGGACAACAGCGGTATAAAGGCAGGAAACATTGATCCTCTAGGATACGTTCATCCAAACCAATTCTGGTGGGATCTTAACATGGGTAATGTAAGAGAAAGAAAATTCAGTGAAATATGGAGGGATGGTAACGAAATAGTTAATGATCTAAGAAAAAATAAAATTGTAAAACTCAAAGGAAAATGTGCAAGGTGTAACTTTAAAGACATATGCGGTGGTTTTCGGTTAAGGGCACTGAGAATCAATGGCGATTTATGGGCAGAGGATCCTGATTGCTATCTAACGGAAGATGAAATAAAGACACCCATACCTGAGGAATGGGAAGAGAAGAATGGATGAAATTGACAGGAAAATATTGAAAATTATACAGGATGGTTTTCCAGTTTGTGATGATCCCTACGATGAAATAGGTAAAAAAATTGGTATGCAAGGGGATGAAGTTTTCAAAAGAATTGAAAATCTTTACAGTGATGGATATATAATTAAAATTTCACCTAAATTCATAAGGAAAAAAGATGTTTTCAATGCATTGATAGGTATAAGGGTAAAAAGTGAAAATGTTGAAAATGTAGTGAACTTTCTAAATAATTTTGATGAAATATCACACAACGATCTAAGGGAACACCAATATAACATATGGTTCACGTTATCGGCCAAAAACGAAGAAGAATTCAAGGAAATTTTAAACACCATAAGAAAAAATGATAAGATTGAGGATATGGTTATTCTGCCAACAAAAAAGGTTTTCAAAGTTAACTTGGAGTTTGATATAGATGATAAATGAAATTAAAAGGATGCTTGCAAAAGGTTTACCGATAACAAGGGATCCCTATGGGGATATGGCAAAATCTCTCAATATTGATAAGAAGGAATTAATTGAAACCATTAATGGAATGCTTGGTAAGGATTTTGAAAAAATAAGGGCTGAAATTAACTACGAAAAGATTGGATACAAAATCAATGTTCTTGTGGCAATCAGGTCAAACAGTGAAGAAATATGCAACTTTCTTTCAAAATCAAGGAATGTTACGCACTGTTATGAAAGGTATCCCGATGGTAAATTCAATTACAATTTCTTTGCAATGACGCATTTTAGAAAAAGGGAAGAATTTGAAAAATT
>JAVRLI010000092.1:0-4165 GCA_031961525.1 Thermoplasmatota archaeon
AAATAGAGGAAGTATACACAGTAATAACCTTCTGATAAAAAAATATTTTTTATTAACTTCCTATAGGATTGATAGGGAATTAATAATTACTATTCCTCTGCAATTTACTTTGTTGGATTTACCTATCTTAAATTTTAATAGGCAAAACTGTTTTAGCTTACCATTTATGCATCTTTAAATCCTATGAAGCAATGTAAAAAAGTTTGTGAACTTCAAAAAAAGGATTTATGTTTATTATACAGAATGCCATAAGAATGCTTATAGGTTCATAATTAGGATTTTTGCTGCCGGAAAATAAGCTATTATTCATATTTCCAATTTTGATTTTTTTATTGTAGTATATAATTTGAAAGGAAAATTTTGTTAATTTAGCGGTTAGACACGCATATAAAGGATCAAGCAGAAACTTGTTTTCGCAGTTTAGCTCGTTGGATTCACTGGTGGATTTTGATTTTTGCTGTTTATTTTTAATCTTAAACAACCTTCCATAAGAAGGGAAAGTAAATATAAAAAATATCGTTACATAACTGGTTTGGATTAATTAAACAAATAATTAAATTTTAAATTTTCGATTTAACAAGAAGAGAGTAACGCGTAGATTCATAAAATGTAGGGATGAGATTGAATATCTACTAAGAAATAAATATCCATGAGATGGGTTCCTGTTAACACAAAATTTGCATCACTGCTTCCTTATTTACAAAAAATTCGCATAAATCTCTCTCCTAAGGGAAAAATTTTATTTAATGTTTGATTTTCAAAAATTGATTAAAAATGGTTGATAACAATTATCTTGTAACAATAATCTACCCAGTTATAAACAATCTAACAGGTACAAATTCCTATACGAGAAGAATAATGAAAGGTTTAAACAGAGAGGGTATACCTTATAACAAAGTGCCTGTTAAAAAGGTTGAATACTCATTGTTTGGAAAACCTGTTGGTGGAATAATTTCACAGGTTATTGGATCCATGAGACCTTTGAGGGCAAAGAATGTCACCCATGCCCTATCACCTGAGGTTGCGAAGAAGGATACGGATATTGTAACAATCCATGATGTTATTCCGTTACAGTATCCAGATATTTATATTAAAAATATTTATGATAGGATTGCCTGGAAAATCACATTCAGGTATGCAAAAAAATGGAAAATTTTGCTCGCATCAACAAAGTATGGAAGGGAAAAAATAATTGAAAAACTGAACGTTGATGATGAAAATGTAAGGGTTGTTTACCATTCTGTTGAGCATGATATTTTTTTCAGGGATAAAGAAAATCCATTCCCTAACGATGGAAAAATCCATGTTTTAACTGTTGGAGATTTTAATCCAAGGAAAAAGTATGATGTTCTCTATAAAGCAATTGAAAATGAAAAGGATTTTGTCCTTTACCATATAGGCCCTGTGAATGGGTGGAATGAAAGATACAATTTCCTGAAGAGCATGGCAGAAAAAACGGATAACATAAAGATCCTTGGTCCAGTAAAACCTGAGATGTTAAGAAAGTATTATTCAAATGCCGATATATTTGTTTATCTGTCAATTGATGAAGGTTTTGGATTACCCCCTCTGGAAGCCATGGCATGCGGAACCAATGTTGTTGTAAGTGATATTCCTGTTTTCAGGGAAGTATACAAAGAATATGCTTTCTATACAAGAGATGAGAATGTTATGGAAACAATAAAGTTTGCATTAAAGAACAAAAGGTCTGAAAACGATCTCTGGAAATTTACATTGAACTACAGCCTTGAGAATGAAATAAATAGTCTCCTTGAAATTTACAGATCACTTGAAAAATTTCATTAATTCATTGAATGGATCTATTGATGATTCAATCCTGTAAAGATCAATATATTTTTTATAAATATTTTCAGATATTTCTTTAAGTTTTTTTCTATTATTGTACACATATTCAATTGTCTCTGGAAACTTTTCAATATTAACTATATAGACAAGATCCTTCCAGAATTCAGGATCAAAACCTCTGAATCCTATTGGTGTTGTAATCACAGGTAAACCATTTGAAAGATAGTCCACCATTTTTATGTTTCTTCCCCCTCCCTTTAAAACAGGATTAAGTCCAGCCAGGCATGAATTGAAAATCTCACTTATTTTATCTTTATCAAGAAGACCATGGTAGATCATGTTTTTCAATTTCTTTTTTGGAATTTTTGAAAAATCACCTATAATGTGGAAATTGAATTCTGGAAATTTTTCAGCAAGGTTTTCTATTATCCTTAAGGCTTCAATGTTTGGTTGATAGGGTGATCCTATGAAAACAAAATCCTTTGAGTCCTCCCCATGCCATTTATATTCTGGAATTTTATTAACATGGGGCACATAGATTATCCTTTCCCTCTCCTTTCCATATATTTTAACTATTGATTCAATATCATCCTTTGAGACAGAAAAAATAACATCGGCCCTTTCAACAATTGATTTTTCTATATCATATGTTTCCTTCTGGTATCTATTACCATTCCTTAGAAGATATTCAACGTTGTGTGCATCATAAACAACAAATTTGTTTGATAATAAATTTTTAACAATGGGATAGCTCCATGGCCCTTCAAAAACAATTATATCATAATTTTTAACAAGTTCCCTCAACCTTTTTTTGAACCTTTTTCTTAGAATGGGAGATCTTGAGATCCCAATTTCAAAGTACCTTTCCTTTTTTATGAAAGAATAGAGGGTATAAATTATTGATCTGTACTGTTCAAATTCCTTATAAATAAAATCCCTGAAAACGTATCCACCAACAGATATAATTTTTCTATCCTTCCCTTCAAATAAACTGTAACATCTTAAAGCGTATGCGCTCGAATATGGCGGATATATTCTCCCATGGGCAATCTGCAAAATTTTCATATTCATCATCCTATATCGGGCAGTGCAAACTTTTCAGTACCTTTGTAAATATAAAGTTCATCAATGAGATCCTTTAAAACATCCTTTTTTTCTTTTGGATCCATGTTCTTTTTTCCATATGTGAATTCATCAATGTTTCCGTTCAGACCGTTAACAACAAGTTTATAGTTGTTCTTGAAAACTGCCCTTTTTGGATAACCGTACTTTTCCCTGAGATTATCAATGTTAAGATCTTTAAAGAGATCATGCTGCTTCAATACCTTTTCCATGTTGTGTATGAAACCATATACCTCACTGAAAACAACATCCCTTGAGAAATTACCTGATGATCCTGTTTCAACAACATTTTTTATTAGATCCGGAATATTCACTATGCTCTGATAACCTTTCTGTTCCATGATTTTGACATCCTTCGGATATTTAACAATGAAAGGTACTTCAACAATTTCATCGTAGAGGAAATTACCATGACCATAATAGTTCCTTTCCCTTATTGCCTGACCATGGTCCGATATTAAAATTATTAAAGAATTATCGTACTGTTTACTGTTTTTCAAATACTGCAAAAATTTACCAAAGTAATAATCAAGGTTCTTAAGTGATTTTTTATAACCATCCATTATTTCTTTAATTCTATTCTCCGGAATTCTTTTTTTCTCAAAAAGATCAAGGTACTGTGTTATTGTTGTTTCAAGAACCTTCGTTTCCCACAATGTAACAGGTTCATGAACCTCCATGAAGTTTATAAACATGAAGAATGGTGTTTCAAATGAACTGTGATAAATTGTGTTTAAAATACTATCAGCACCCTTTTTGAATGGATGACCACCAGTTTTGAATTTTTCCCTCATTATTTTTCTGTATGCTTTATAATATTTTATAAGTTCACCCATTTCCCCTTTTTTAATTAAATTTTTAAATGCCTCGTATCTGTTTTCTCCATATTTTTTATATTCCATTAAAAATTCCTCATCCTCAAATGTTACATAATCTGCTGTGAAAAAGCTAAAAAATTTAAAATCCCTGTCAAAGGCGGTCTGGGGCGAAAGCCATGGATTTGCGGAAAATCCTAAGGTGTTGTAACCGGATTTTTCTAGATACTGAATTATGCTCCAGCCGGTATAATACTCAGAAATCAAATCTATAATATTTTTATCACCATTAAAATAATCCTCATGTATCTTATGTTCTATTGGATACAAACCTGTAAAAAATGATGCGTGGGAAGGAACCGTCCAGGGTGATGGTGCGATTGCATTTTTATAAACAACCGCATCCTTAACGAATTCGTTAA
>JAVRLI010000093.1:0-4212 GCA_031961525.1 Thermoplasmatota archaeon
CTTTGATAATTTTAGTTTAATAAAGATGCGTTAAGTTTATGAAACATATTTTAAAAAATGTATTCGCTTAATTAATTAATATAATACTTTCATATTTTTACCTCCTGATTAGATATTGAAATGGATATTAATAAAACTTTCGATATTAATTCCTAAAAATTCTTTAATTTGTTAAATTTGGATAACATTCAAAAAGGATCTATAAAATTGTTAAAAAAAATTGTTAAAAAAATTATTTTTTGATCACTTCAACCTCTTCAGGTTTTGGAGGAGATTCGCATCCCTCAAGCCATATGGCAGCAAGTGTTTGAAAATCTGGTGGTATTACATTCCTGTCAATTTCAACATCAATAACAGCAGGCAATCCAGATTCCTTTGCCCTCTTTAGTGCATTACTAATTTCTTTTGGATCCCTTACCCTTTCACCATAGCACCCCATCGCCTCTGCAATTTTATCAAACCTTATATCGCCAAAATCAACACCAATATATTTTGAATCATAATACAGAGTCTGTCCTGATTTTATCATTCCCCATGCTGAATCGTTTAAAACGATGAATGTTATCTGTAAATTCAGTCTTCTTGCAGTTTCAAGATCCATCAAACTCATTGAAAATGCACCATCACCTGTGATGCAATAAACATCTTTATCAGGATTTGTTAACTTTGCAGCTATGGAAAAACCAACACCACTACCTAAATGACCAGAATCACCTGCTGTCGTGCTCAAAAACGTTCCCGGATAGTAGATCCTGTTGAGATAATGTGCCCATACAGCCGTGTTTCCTCCATCTATAACGGATATTGCATCCCTCGGATAAAATTCTCTAACTTTTTTTATAACTGTCAGAGGATGTATGGGAATTTTATCTTCAGCCTGTTTCGTATACTCTTCAATCCACTGTCTTTCTAGATCTTTGTAATATATATTCTTTCCCTGTTCCTTCACCTTTTCAGTTTTTTTCTTAACGATTTCAAGAATCATCTTCAGGGATAATTTTGCATCACCAACACCACCAATTTCAACCGGTCTATTCAATGCAATATTTTCTGCTGAGGAATCTATCTGAACAAATTTCTGTTTATCCAATTCACCCCAGATCGGTGGTCTGCCAAAGAAATCCAGATCACCGAGTTTTGAACCAATCAAGAAAACAAGATCAGCTTCAGTTTGTGCTGCAAGTGCTCCATAACTGTTCGGTATAAGGCATAATGGATGATCCTCTGGTATTGATCCCCTACCTGATATTGATGTAACAACAGGTATCTGCAAATACTCAGCAAGTTCTATTAGCTCCTTTGATGCATTTGCTCTTATAACTCCTCCACCAGCATGTATAATTGGTTTCTGGGAATTAATCAATAAATCTGCGATTTTTTCAAGAACTTTTATATCAGGCACGGATTTTGAAGGCATATAGTTTTCCCTGGATGGTATTTCAACAAAATCATCAACAACCTTATGCAGAACATCCGAAGCTATATCAATGTGCACCGGTCCCGGTTTTTCAGTAAATGCTATCCTTATAGCCCTCTGTGTAATTTCAACAATCCTGTTCACATCGCTTATATATGCGTTCCATTTCGTTACAGCCTTAAAAAGAGTTATTTGATCAAGGGCCTGCATGGATCCATGGTCTGGATAAGATCTGAAGGTTTGGTTCTGGGCTGTTATAACAAGAATCGGTATGTTTTCCGCATATGCAGGATAGACACCACCAACAAGGTTTGCAGCACCTGGTCCAACAGTTCCCACAACAACACCAAGTTTACCTGTTACCCTTGCATAACCATCCGCAGCATGTGCAGCATTTGCCTCATGGTGGAAGGTTATGAACTTTATTTTGCTTGTGTAGAGAGCATTCAAAAATGGGTATAGTTGATCTCCAGGAACACCAAAAACATATTCCACCCCTTCTTTTTCCAGAACCCTTTTTAAAATTTCTCCGCCCGTTTTCTTTGCCATGTTATAACAAATACTATGATTTTATTTAAATTTAACCGAAGGCTTTAATGAAAATCTCCCTTAAATCATCGTTTGAAACAAAGATTGGATTGAATGCAAGTTCACTGTCCATCGCAGCCTTTTCAACCATTTCATCCAATTTATCAAAATAAATTTTTTCATCAATGTTTAAATCTCTCACCCTTACGGGCTGTTTTATTTCTCTGAAAAATTCAAGTATTTTTCCAACAAGTTCTTCAATATTAGAATCTAAAATCCCTGCTATCCTTTCATACTTTTTCCTTGTTTCTTCATGTTTCAAATTGAATTCAATAATATACGGTAAAAATAATCCAACAGATGTACCATGCATAATATGGAATGTTGATCCAAAGCTATGACCAAGACAGTGAACAAGACCCGATCCACTGTTTGAAAATGCCAATCCTGCCATTATTGACGCCATGGTAAGATTTTCCCTTGCAAGATCATTATTGTCCATTGCATCTTTTAAATTATCGTAAATAATTTTTAAAGATTTTTCTGCAAGGGCATCAGTTAAAATGTTTGATGTGGTTGAAACTATCGCCTCGATTGCCGTAACAAACGCATCAACACCAGTGGATCTTATCAAATCCTCATTTTTTGGCATGATTTCAGGATCCACTATATCTATTAATGGAACAAGGGAATAATTACCCATTGGTAATTTTTTATTTTGATCCGATAAAACAACAGCAAATGAAACATCGCTTCCGCTGAATGTTGTTGGAATTGTTATTAACTTTATTTTCAATTTAATATTTTCGAATGGGTTCAATTCTCTAAGGTTATAATCAGGATAGGAGAATTTCAAGGCAAGAGATTTTGAAAAATCTATAACACTTCCACCGCCAAGGGCAATTATTGCATCAAAATTTTTCCCTTTAAGATCATGAAATGCCTTTTCAATATCATCAACAGATGGTTCAGGTTTAACATCTTTAAATACTGAAAATTTTTCCAATTTTAATCTTTTACCAAACAAATTATAAAGAAAATCATCGCTCACCAATAAAGCATTATCTATATTTTCATTCTCAAGAATTTCAGAAAGATCATTTAAAATTCCGCTCTGAATGATTATTTTCCTTGGAAAAGTGAATACAACCATGGTTGAAAGTATCCATAACAAATATTTAAAAATGCTCCCGCCGGGATTTGAACCCGGGTCGAGGGAGTGAGAGTCCCTTATGCTTGGCCGGACTACACCACGGGAGCGATTGGATTAAGTTTTTGTTAATCATAAATTTTTCTTTTTGGAATTTATGCTAATTGTAAACAGATTTCAGGAAATATTTATATATTTTCTTTATGTAATGTTATGATGCTCCAAAGAGGTATCAACCATGCCAATAATAACCGAGATCACACCACCAGAATCGCACATTGTTCTTGTTGATGAATTAGCAAAGGCTATAAGGAACGGTATTGGTACTGAGAAAAAAATGAGCATGGATGAGGCTTTACAGATCGCACAGCATGTTTTGAATTTTTTTGGTTTTGAGGAAAGGATCATAGATAATTACCTTGAACCTGATGATCGTGGTCTTTTTTACATGCTTGAAGAAATAGGTATACTTTTACCTGAAAGGGAGGAAACAACACTCTATGATGGAAGGGAGTGGCGAATCCATTACTGGGTTGTAAATTACAGGAGAATTCAATCATTACAGTCATCCGAAATTGTTGAAGAAAAGAGTGAGAATATTGAGGACATTTATAAGGAACTTCCCGATGAATACTGGTCAAGGGGCGTTGGTGAATAGATGCACATTGCAATAGTTATCGAGGATCAGTGCCACTTCAAGAAATGCAACCATGAATGCCAGTTTTACTGTCCACCACAGAGGATGGGTGAAAAGGTTGTTGAATTCGGAGAGGATGGTTATCCAAGGATATCTGAAACACTGTGCATAGGATGCGGCATATGTGCACACAAATGCCCGTACCAGGCAATAAAGATCATAAATTTACCCGATGAGATGAAGGAGGAGACAATTCACCAATATGGTGAAAATTCATTCAGGCTTTACAGGTTACCTGCAATAAAGAAGGGTGAAACAATAGGAATTTTAGGAAGAAACGGAATTGGAAAGTCAACAACAATCAATATCCTTTCCGGAATAATTGTTCCAAACTTTGGAAATTATGATAAAAATGGTGATAAGGATCAAGTTATTGAACATTTCAGGGGAACCGTTTACGGATCCTACTTTAAGGATCTT
>JAVRLI010000094.1:0-4104 GCA_031961525.1 Thermoplasmatota archaeon
GCATAATTTAAATTCATGGCTATTGCCTGGGAAAGAGGTATGGCCTTTATTTCAATTTCCTTTTTTATTTCAGTAACCTCAGTATTCTCATTTATGTTGAGGTATATTGATCCCTTAAATTCATTAACATAAGCGCCCCTTATTCTGTACGTTTTATTCTTTTCAAGGTTTCCCTTCCATGATGTGAACTGTATCAACCCTGTTGTATCACCGGCAATACCCTTGTAAATTGTTCTATCCTTTCCCTGTACGGGTTCTGAGTAAAGAACCTTAAGTGTTATCTCAACGTTCCTTGAATTTTTATTTAATCTTTCCACCGTGTATATTACATACTCTTTCTGTATACCCTCTATTTTTGTTTCACTCTTTTCAACAGAAGATTTTTCGGAGATGTATAATCTTAAAGAATCCTTGTAAATACCTGTTCTTGCATTTTTTAATAAAATTGTTGTACCCTTTTCGAAAGGTATGGGTAAGAAACTCATGAATGTTATTGTTCCTGTATCATCACCTATTGAACCAAGGTAATATTTCTTTCCATCTTTCGTGTACTCTTTTAAAGAAATAATTTTCCCTATTATGTTAACATTCTCCATGTTTTTCTTCAGATCACCTATTTTGTATAGTTTCTCCTCGGGTTTATATCTCTGCAGAATCTTTTCCTTCACTACATCCGGTGAATATCCATACTTTATCCACTGGTTAAAAAGATTTTTTATTTCATCCCTGCTCACATTTTTTACCATATTAACTATTTCATCAACATAATCATCAACTGTTTTACCCATTTATCTCACCTGTACTCTGGCAATTCCTCCCCCTTCTTTATCAATTCATCAAGTATTTTATTTGCATCATTCTCATCAAGTCCAACCTTTTTTATTAAAAATTCAAGCAACTCATCCCTGCTCATTCCTTCACTTATCTTTTCATTGATCATTGCAATTATGTGATCCCTTACCATGTTACTGAATTCTTCCTCGAGCTTGAATTCCCTTATCATAAGATAAAGGGATGTTACCATTGCCATTAGGGCATCACCAAATTCCTTTTTGTCAATTGATGATAGGTCAAGATCAATCTTTAAAACAATCTCCTCATTTTCTCCTGAAAGAGCAAACTTCACAAAATTAACGCCATCGTTCAGTATGAGTAACTTTCTTGCAAAGTCGAGTCTCTGAATGGAATCAAGAAGGGCTGTCTCTATGCCGCTTGAAATAACCAATGAAACAAAATCATCATGGAATTCAATAAAAAGAGTATAGGGTAATCTTGGATTTTCTGCAATTAAATTCCCATCACTTTCCCTTACATTCCATACCATGTCCAGGATATCATTTTTCTTTCCTGTACCGGATGTTAACCAATTTTTAATTTCCTCTTTATAATTCATCCTTTCACCCTTACTAAACATTATGATTTGGTATTTAAACTATTTTCCAAAACTTTCCTCTATAAACTTCAATCCGAGTTTTTTATCCCTCTTTATGAAGACTCTTTTGTTTTATTCTCAAACTCAAAAACAACCCAGGTTTCGTTATCAAAAATTTATGCATAATAATCGGGCTTGATTATTGAATGTTGTTTGTATGCAATTGTACAAACAACAATTGGTTTATCTGTCATATCCCAGAGTTTGTTCAAAACAGATTCTAGTGTTTTTCCTGTATCGGCAATATTATCAACAGGACATAATTTGAAACATTTTTATATCCACTCTAACATACTATTCGCATTTGAATGCAAAGGTTCAGGGTATGGATTGTTTCGGCCATCACACCCATTTCAACCCATACTCCTCTGTTTTCGTAAATCAATTATCTCCCTGACATTCTATAATTCTGATTACCAAGTTGGCTTATCAAGAATCAATATTTTTAGTTTCCTGGAATTACACTTGCTATTGCCAGCCTTCTCTTTTCATCCCTCCTAACAACAATATCAATACCATTGAGCACCTTTGTACCATCAGGATAATCGTAGACAGGAGCCTTTAACTCTATTATATTTTTTCCTTTTACACTTTTCCTGCACCACCATGTGAAAACAATTAAAAATGCATTTGCCGAGGAAAGATATTCTGTACAGGGACAATCACCAGTAGAGGCATTAAAAACAAGCTATGAGAGAGAATTATTAGGGCAATCTGTAAGGCATAAAGAGCGTACTGCGTTTTGTATTTTTACCTCCACTCTCCATTTTAAACTTACATCAACCATAGATAGATTGTATAATAACTTAAAAATTTTTATGTAAGAAATGATTTCAAAAATCATGGCTGATATAACCGTAATATTTGTTTCACCAAAGTATTCTGGAAACGTTGGATCACTTGCCAGGGTAATGAAAAACTTTGGGTTCAAAAATCTTATACTTGTTGATCCAAAGTGTGAAATTGATGATGAATCATTCAAATTTGCTATGCATGGAAAGGATGTTCTTGAGAATGCAAGAATCGTGAAGGATCTTAATATTTTAAAAAACGAATTTAATTTACTAATAGGTACAAGTGCAATATCAACAAAATCTGAAAAACATTTTTTAAGGATACCAAAAACACCAAGAGAAATTGCAAAATTTTTAAAAAAATATAAAGGGAAGGTGGGTATTGTTTTTGGCAGGGAGGACATTGGTCTTTTAAACAATGAACTTGAAATGATGGATATGTTTGTTACAATTCCTGCAAGTGAAGAATATCCTGTAATGAACATTACACATGCTGCAAGCATAATTCTTTACGAAATATTCCTTGCAGGTTATTCAAAAAGAGAAAGGATACTTGCGGGAGGTAATGAAATTGAAATACTTTATAAAAATATTGTTGAAATAATTGATCTCATTGATTATCCCGAGCACAAGAAGAAAAATACGGAAATTATGATAAAAAGAATAATTGGAAGGGCAGGTTTAACGTCCTGGGAGTACCATATACTTATGGGTGTTGTTAAGGGTATTAGGGATAAATTGAGTCAACATCGGTGAGAGCACCTGCTTTAACCAGAGATACCTTCTTTCTACCATATGCTCCCTCTATGTTTGTGAATATTGCTGTTATTGAAACCCTGTTCATCATATCATCCCTTATCCTTGTTCCAACCTTAATTTCAGCGTTTGAATCAAGTCCTTCCGTCAGGTTTTCAACAATTAAATTCATTGCATTTAAACTAAGATCCGGACCACCCGTGATATGTATCAAGGCCCCTTTCGCTGTTGTATGGTCAACATTGTAAAATTTGTTGTTAAGCGTTTCATCAATAACATACCTTAAATCCCTCAGGTCTCCTTCACCATACATGATTGTTGATGCACCACCTTTTTTCATGAGCCTTGATAAATCTGCAAAATCAATACGCATCATTGATGGTTTGTTAACCGTTTCCGCTATGTTATTTATTATATCACTTATAAGAGTGTCCATTATACTGAATGCCTTGAGTATTGGTAAATTTGGTACAATCTTTAAAAGAACATTGTTGTCAAGCACTATAACAGTATCAGATGATTTATAGAATCTTTCAAGTGAAACCTTTGCCTTCTCCTGCTTTAATGGACCTTCTGCAAGGAATGGAAGCGAGACAACTGAAACAGTTAGAGCACCTGTGGATCTTGCAATTTCAGCAACCTTTGGTCCTGCGCCTCCACCTGTTCCTCCACCCAAACCCGCTATAACAAATACAACATCAAAACCCTCAACCTTTTCCCTAATTTCTTTTTCTGAAAACTCAGCAGCCTTCAGACCTTTTTCAACATCACCCGCTGTTGATTCTCCCTTTAAATATTTTTTACCTATTATTAACTTTGTTTCGGCACCATTGTTCTGTAAAGATAAAAGATCCGTGTTTATTGCTATAAGTTTCACATTTGTTGTTTGTCTTTTGGACAAATTGTTCACCGTATTTGATCCTGCTCCCCCGACACCAACCACAGCCATGTTAATGTTTCCATCCGATATCTTCGTATTTATTTCCATTGCTTCTTTCAATAACATGTCCCAGGCCATTTTTACCACCTGTCATATAAATATTTAATTTTGTCTGACATTTGTCATAATTAACAATTCAGTTTATAAATCTTTCCATTATTTTTACCACAGATTTTTTAAAA